>CAZMWS010000218.1:0-3551 GCA_964570085.1 uncultured Lentisphaeraceae bacterium
TCCCGCGGAGCGACCACACTTCCTCCTTCCTCCCTCCTCCTTCCTCCTTTTTCAGTATTCCTAATTCCTCCTTGAACGAAAAAGGGCCCCGCGGTGAAATCGCGGGACCCTTTTTGAAGTTACTGGCGGAGAGGGGGGGATTCGAACCCCCGGTAGCATTACTGCTACGACGGTTTAGCAAACCGTTACTTTCGGCCACTCAGCCACCTCTCCGGGAATGAAAATGTTATTTGCAAGTCTTGCGGTAGTGGCATCTCCAAGGAGAATTGAACTCCTGTTACCAGGATGAAAACCTGGTGTCCTAGGCCACTAGACGATGGAGACCCAAAAGACGCGTGGGTTAAGATATCCTCTTGCGTGAGAATTGCAAACGGTGAGGGGAAAAGAAAGGGTATTCTGGGGCGGTCCCCTGTGCGGCAGATATATTCCCGCCCATGAATTCCACGGTTGCGGCCATCCTCGATTGGTATGCCCGCCAGGCGCGTGCGTTGCCCTGGCGGGAGGATCCTCCGGATCCCTACCATGTATGGCTGTCGGAGGTCATGTTGCAGCAGACGCGGATTGAGGCGGTGCGGGAGGCATACGCACGGATTCTCGCGGCATGCCCCCGTGTGGAGGACCTGGCGGCGCTCTCCGAGGAGTCGTTGTTGAAGCTATGGGAGGGCCTCGGGTATTATTCTCGAGCGCGGAATCTCCATCGCGCCGCAAAGCAGATTGCCGAAGCTGGCGGTTTCCCGTCCAGCTGGGAGGGCTGGCGTGCATTGCCGGGCGTGGGCGACTACACCGCCGGCGCCATCGCCTCCATTGTGCTGGGCGAGGCGCGTCCTGCCGTGGACGGCAATGTCCTGCGGGTGCTTTCCCGGCTGTTTGCCCGTGAGGTGTCCCGTCCTGAAGCGACGGCGCTTTTTGCCTCGTGGATGGAGGCCGGCAGTTGTGGCGTCTTTACCCAATCGTGGATGGAATTAGGGGAGGTGGTCTGCATTCCCCATGGCAGGCCCCACTGCCAAGAGTGCCCCCTGTCCGCGGAATGCCGCGCCCATTTGCAGGGTCGTGAGCAGGAGTTCCCGGCGCCCGCAAAACGCCCGGAACGCCCCGTGGAAAAATGGACAGTCCTCCGGGTGGAGGATCTCTTCGGGCGCATGGCGCTGCGTCGCCGTGGCGAGGGCGGTCTCTTGGCGCGGATGTGGGAGCCCCTGACGGCCCCCGGATGGCTTATTGCGGCTCGCGCAAAGGCCCTCGTGGTGGAATGGGGCGTGGAGGCCTCCGAGGTCGTTCTGCGGCGCCTCCCCGACAGTCGGCATCTCTTTACGCATCGCCAATGGGAGATGCGGAATTACCTGGTGCGATTGAATGTGGATTCCGGCGCCCTGGCGTCAGTGCCTCCGGAGATCCACTGGGCCACGCCCGAGGAACTCCGGGAGCGCTATGCGGTGCCCTCCGCCTTCCGGGGAGCCCTTGCCCAGGAGGCCCCCGCGCGTATCAAGGGAGCGAAGTCATGACTACCCTCCGGCAAGATCAAAGCGAATCCTTCTTTTCCTACGCAGGGCTGGCGTTGCTGTGCGTCCTGTTTCTGCCATTTCCCACGCAAGGGAAGCTCCAGCTCTCCGAGCTCTTCGTGCCCGTGCTGTTGTGGCGACTCTGGCAGCGCCGCGGCGAGGTCCTTTCGCTCCTGCGGAAGGAGTGTCTGGCGCTCTTCTTCACGGGCGTCTGGATGGCGCTGGCGGTATGCGTGCATGTCCTCCGTGGCGAGGGCTTCGCCTGCTTCGATTTTGCCGTGCTCGCCTACATGGCAGTCCTCTTTTTCTACTACCGCGTTACGTCGTTGCCGAAGGACGCCGTCTGCCTCCGCGCGGGACTGGGCATCTTCCTGTGCGTCTTTCTGGGGTGGCTCCTAAGCAAGGCCTGCGCGGATCCGGAGGGCGCACTGGGCTTTTTGCTCTATCACGACAAGCACTTCGCGCGCCTGGATCCCAATGCCCTGGTGACGCGCTACCAGTTCCTCTTTTCCAACCCGAATCTCCTGGGCGGCGCATATATCCTCCCCGCTCTTCTCTGTCTCCCCGCCCTCCAGGAACGCCTCCGCGTGGCCTCCCTCCGCCAGTTCCTTCTGCTGGCGCTTGCCACACTGATTGCCCTCCTGCCGTTGCTGGCCACCGCCTCCAAGATGAGCGTCATGACCTTCGGCATTCTCCTGGGCGCCTTCGCACTCTGGCCTCGCCTGAAACCCCTGTGCCCACGATTGCTGGCCGCTGTCCTCCTCCATGCCTTCGGACTCCTCTGCCTCATCACCGTCATCTTCCAGACCTACCCCGCTTTGCGGACGGCGCCCTGGGTGAATTTCCACGGACGGGGGAATTACTCCGTGCACCAGGAGATCTACGCACGGATCTTCCTGGAGGGCAACTTCGTCGACAAGCTCTTCGGGCATACGCCCGCGGAACTCCGCCGGCGCTACACGCCCCTGGGGGATCCGGAGAAGATCCGGGCGATCCTGGAGCCCTACGGCTTCGAGGAAGAGACGCCCCTCTACTCCACTTTCATGGATCCCCATAACGAATACCTGAATCTCCTCTCCTTCTTCGGACTCCCCGCACTGGCTGCGGTGCTCTTCTTCCTGGCAGGACTCCTCCTTCGCGCCGCCAAGAAACGCTCGCTCCTCCCCCTGGCACTCATGCTCTCCGGAGTCCTCTTCGCATTCTTCTGGGAGGACGCAGCCTCAAAACGCTTCCTCTGGGCCGCACTGGGAATCGCCGCCCGGAGAATCGCATTCCCGCCCGCTCAACAAGATGCGCCGCCTGCTACCTGACGCAGTGGCGCCGGGCGTCTTTTTGAGGGGAGACAACCCCGGGGGCGTCCATTATATTTGTGCCCGATTTTTCCCCCTTATTTGATCAATGAAAAGCAGAAAGGACATTTTTACCGCGGCCGTCCTAGGCAGCGACGTAATCCGCGCGGTGGCCGCCACTTTTGAGGATCCCCAGAACGCCTCCAGCGGAATGGAGATCCTGGGATACGCCAGCGTCCCCTCCCGGAAGGTCCGCCGCGATGAGCCCATCGCCCCCGAGATCGTCTCCGAGGAGCTCTCCCAGGCGTTGCGGGAGTGTTGGGAGCAGGCCGGTTGCGAGGAAGTCCCGCGCGCGCAGTCCCTGGTGATCTCCGGCGATTATATCCATACGCAGACCCTCACGGACGAGATTGAGCTGGATGAACAGCAGCCTGTAACCTTCCAGGATCAGGAGGCACTGATTCACCAAATTACCGTTAAGGCCGACAACGCCGATCTCCGTATTCCTGGCGAGACGATACTCCCTTGCGGCCTTTTGGCCCGTGGCTTCCAGCTGGATGACGGACCCGTGCTTTTCAGTGCAATCGGCCGTACAGGCGCAAAGCTCTCCTGCGAATCCATTTATCTTACCGCGGAAACCACCACGATCGAGTGCGTGCAGCGCATTGCACAGAATGCCTTGCCTCCGCAGTGCAGCTTCAATCACATGATCTATGCGCCCGTCGCAGTTTCCAGCGGAATCTTCCCACCGACGCAACTCGACGAG
>CAZMWS010000219.1:0-1532 GCA_964570085.1 uncultured Lentisphaeraceae bacterium
GGCGAAGGAGTTGGAGAAGCGTGTGGCGGAGTTGCGGAAGAGTCTGCGGAAGGACTCCAATGACGGCGAGAGCACGCTGCAGGGCATCGCGCCCCGTATGCTGGGCTATCTGAAGGAGCTCCCTCTCCATGACGACGCCACTCGCGATGCCTTCCAGGAGGTCCGCACATTCCTCCAGGGGAATCTCGGACGGCGGCTCTTCCTGCCCGAGGAGATCGAGAAGATCAATGAGTTGCTGGCAGAACGCGAGAAGCTTTTCGATCGCGCACGCGAGCCCCAGAAGACCATGGAGGAGCTGCTCCAGCAGGAGCCCAGCGGTGAGCTCGTCCGCATGGAGTGGATCCACCGCCCCGGCAATCGCGGCGATTTGAAGCAGGTGGAGCTGGTCATTGACGGATACAATGTCATTAAGACCGATCCCATCATGAGCCTCCAGGAGAAGACCGCAAATGGCTTCCAGGTGACGCGCGATGCCTTCCGCACGCGCTGCCAGAAGCTCTCACAGGTCTTCCGGAAGGTGGTGCTGGTCTTCGATAGCGATCTTCCCGTGGATAATATGACGAAGGTCAATGACCACTACACCGTGGTCTACGCCGGCCATAAGACCGAGGACCAGAACGCGGACAACTGGATCGTCCAGCGGATGGAGGAACAGGAGGCCCGCGGCGATGCCGGAAAGCGCTGGCTGGTCACCAACGACCAGGGACTCATGGCACGCGTCCAGGAAATCTGCGATGGCTATCTGGATAACGCGACCTTCCTGGGATTCCTGGGAGGCGTGGGGCGATAGGGGCGCTTTTTGGGGCGCCCTCAAGGCGCCCCCCAAAAAAAAGGAGGAGGGAGGAGGGAGTAAGGAGGAAGTTCGGCCAGGGTTTCGCGTGGCGAAACCCTGCGCCGGAATCTACCGGCGCGTGCGCTAATGGCGCCTTGACGGCGCAATGTGCACGGCGCTGGAAGGATACCTGTTACAGTTCTCTAACTTGCTGATTGCTAATCACTAACTGTTATTCTCTGGCGAATTGTGCGCCCGTAGTGGCGCATTTGTTTTACGTGGCGTGATGGCGAAGCCCACGATGTAGAGATTGTTGACTATCATTAGGGAGGGCATTCTCATGATTAGAACCAAGAATTTGATTTGTACTGGGGAGATCCTCATGGAGGAGTTTTTGAAGCCCATGGGGATTAGCCAGAATAAGCTGGCGATGGATATTCATGTGCCTGCGCCCCGCATTAATGCAATTGCAAGGGGAACGCGTGCCATTACTGCCGATACCGCCTTGAGACTCGGAAAATACTTTGGGACAGGGCCCGAGTTCTGGACCAATCTTCAAACGAAATACGATCTTTGTGTTGCCGCACGGGATGCCCAGAAGGAGCTCGAGGCGATTCCTCTTTGTGCGTCGGCTCAAATGGCAATGGCGAATTGCTAGCAGGTTTTTCTCGTCTTCTATTGCCTGCGCACTTCTAGCGTTTCTAAAAGCAGACGGTGCCTTGGAATGGGGGGATATCCAAAGGACTGGGGGCAAGCCCCC
>CAZMWS010000219.1:1632-3461 GCA_964570085.1 uncultured Lentisphaeraceae bacterium
ACTCCCTAGTTAGCGGTGGGGGAGCGGGGGCGGCAGCCCCCGTCCTTTCGATATTCTGTTGTAGGGAAGAGTGCGTTGATTCTGGTACATAAAGAAGGCGCGCGGCTTGAGTCGTGCGCCTTCTTTGGTGTTTTGGAATGTGTGTGGGAGGGGATTTTAGGCGGCGAAGACTCCGCGGATATCCTTTCCGAATTCGCCGTCGGCGGTTTCGACCTTGACGACGATACCTTCTTCCTTGATGTCGAAGTTATTGAGGAGTTTGATGGCCTCTTCCTTGTTGGCGACCTTATAGCGGAAGACACGGTTGATTTCGCCGCTGTCCATACGGACGTCTTCTGCGCCGAGGCTTTCGACATGGAGTCCCTGTTCGCGGAGTTTATCCAGATCAGGTGCCATGACGCTGACGATGGGTTCGGAGGAGACCTTGAAGTAGTTCGAGAGCGGGAGTTCGGGCCAGATCATGGAGGCCTCTCTCCAGCGTGCGTAGTTGAGGGTGGGGCTGCCGATGAAGCAGACGGCGCCATTCTGGTGTTCGTAGCAGCCGAAGCGGAGGTCTTCCTTGGTGCTGAAGGTATTGCCGTATTCGTCGCGCTTGATGTAGGAGAGTCTCAGGAGGGCGTCCTGTGCGCTTTCCATATCGGGGAAGAGATAGGCGACATACTTGAAGTGGTCGGGATCGGCGTTGGCGGCGTCCCAGAATTCCTTCTGGAGCTTTCCTTTGCCTTCGAAGAACTTGGATACATCCAGCTCGTCCTCCTTGTGGGCGCTGGTCCACCACCATCCGGCGCCGAGGAGTGCCAGGACGACGATGACGCCGCCCACGGCGTAGGTAGTGAGGGAGATTCCCTTGGATTCGGGGGCCTCCACTTCCTGCTGTGCCAGTCGTGCGCGGCGTTCGGCCTCGCGCTGGCGGCGGAGTTCTTCCTGGCGGGCATTTTCGCGTGCGCGCTCTTCCATGAGTGCGGCCTCGGCCTCGCGGCGCGCCTTGAGTTCCGCGCGGCGCTTTTCGGCGGCGGCCTGCTGTTCGAGGACCTTTTCAGCGGAGGGGAGCTTTCCGTAGGGTGCGGCCAATTCGCCATATGCGGTCATTTCCTGCTGGCTGGTGGCCTCTTCGGCGAGTCGCTGGACGGTCTCGCGTTCGACGGCGGCATTGAGTTGCCGGAGTTGTGCGGCGAGTCGTGCGGAGCATTCGTGGAGGAGTTCGTCGGGCGTGAGCCACTTTTCCTGGAAGTAGGTGTATCCGCGGGACTCGTTCTCCAGGAAGTCCTGCTGCTGCTGGAGGCGATTGAACTCGCTTTCCTTGTCCTCGAGGAAGGAGGTGCGGTTTTTGATGCTGGTGCGGGTGTATTCCTCGCGCCATTCCTGTCGGTAGACGCGGTTGGTGCGTTCATCCAGCTTGGCGATTTCGCCCTCGGGGCCGTCATTGCCGGGGATGCCCTGCATATCGGCGAGGCGGTAGTTGGTCTGTCCGATGGCGACATTTCCGCCGTAGGTGCCATTGAAGCGCCCCTCGATCTGTTCGGTGCGCTTGGGGTTGGTGCGGATGCGGATGGAGATCTTCTGCCCGCGCTTATAGAGTGGGAACCGGACCTCGGATTCGTGCTTGAGCTGTTCGGGGGTGTATTCGGGGAACTGCTTGTATGCCTCTGCCTGGAGGTTCTTTTTGGCAGTCTTGAGGGTTTCTGCCTCGGTGATGAAGGGCTTTGAGCAGTCTCTCAGGGTGGGATCGGAGGCGAGGAAGTCGTTGGTGATGGCCCTCTGGAGGGATTCCGCGGTGGCCTGAGTGCCCTGTTTCTGTGTCTGCGCCTCCAGCAGCTGTCGCACCGTAT
>CAZMWS010000220.1:0-3360 GCA_964570085.1 uncultured Lentisphaeraceae bacterium
AGGGTGGCGTCCTGGGGAATGGCGGGTTTCGGAAGAGGAGTGGCGGAGAGAATCATGGCTGCGCAAAGAATAGGGAGGATATGAGAGAGGCGAATCATGTTCAGTGCTCCTAGGTGGGGTGTTGGGAACGCGGAAAAAGGGGTCTATTCGTCGAGTGCCTGCAAGATGGCCTTCTGGTAGTCGGGATGGTAGACATTCCCTAGATGACCGCCGCGGTCGAAGATGTGGCAGCGGGGACCCAGGGTGGCGGGATACCAGGCTAACTGCTCTGCGTTGATCAGGAAGTCGTTCTGGTTCTGGAAGAGCCGCACGCCGGCATTGCGGGACAGGTCGTCGCCAATGGCCGCCAAGTCGCAACGCGCCGCCAGCTCCTCTAGCGAGGAGGCGGATTCGTCGGGGAAATGCTGGTCCACCCAGGGCTTCAGGATCTTCTCCAGGTAGTCCCGGTAGGTGAAGCCCAGACATTCGGCAAAGAAATTGTTCCGGTGGAAGTAGGCGGTGGGGTCTTCGCGGAAGAGTCCGCTGGGGGCGACTTCTTCGCGTCCCTGGAGGGTGGATGCCAGCTTCAGGCGCATGTAGAGTCCCAGGAGCAGCTGGGATTCCTCGCGGGTGAGTGGCGGTACGGGCGAGGGCGTCTCGCCGTCAGCGGGATTCGCCCAGCGCCCCAAGCGCAACGCCAGGTCGTCCATGCGCTTTTCGCGGGTCTCCGCCGGCCAGGATTCCGCAATGGCGGCGAGGCGGTCGATGGTCAGCAGGGCCTCCAGCGGGCTCTTGGGGGGATTGATGGAGAGGATCCGCTGGAAGTCCGGGACGCTCTCGGGCTCCCGGACCTGCAGGCTCGCCAGATGCAGCGCGTTGAGTCCGCCCAGGGAGTATCCCGCCAGCACCAGCCGCTGTGGCGCCTGGATCCGGAAGTGCTCCTGGTAGTCCGCGATGGCGACAGTGAGGACTTCGGCTAGCAGCCGTGCGTCCTGCGGGAGGTATCCCGGCGGCGGGGGATCGGCGAGCTTCTGGAAGTAGTCGGGGAGGAAGGTGGAGGAGACCGCCAGGGTATCCCAGCCGCGAGTCCGGAAGAGCTCCGCCAGCGCAGTGACCTCCGAGGAGTTTCGGTGGGTGCCAATGCCCGGCAGCAAGACCACCAGGGTGTCGCCATTGCCGCCCGGATAGCAGGTGTAGGGCACATATCCCCGGCCCTCCGGCAAAACCGCCTTCCGCTGACGGCTCTGGTAGAAGAACGCGGGATCCTTCGGCTGCAACAGCAGCGCGCCGAAGGATTCGTCGGGATCCGCCTCGCCCTCCATCGGCGGAATCGTGGCGAACTTGACCTCCGGATTGCGCGCCAGCGAGGACGCCAACCGGAAGAGCTCGTAGTCGTTGTACTGGTTGAAGTATCCGTAGAGCTCGGTCTCTTCTTCGGCGACGGCATTGGCATCCAGGGTGAGGTAGACCCAATTGGCCTCCTTGAAGGAGAGCAGCAGCCGCGGGAAGTTCAGCGGGAAGTCCACTAGCTTTCCCAGGGCATCGCGGGAGGATCCGGGACCGGCAAAGGGAAGATTCAGGTAGCATCCCTCGTCCATGCCCCACTTCGCCAGGGTCTCGCCAAAGGAGGTCTCCATCTTCGGCATCCCCCAGCCCGTCGCACGATCCCAGAAGCCCAGGACGCCGGCAGTGGTGTTCACGGCAAAGCGCTTGGTGTCATTCCAGGCATGGCCACCCTCGCCCTGGAAGAGGTGGTTCAGCACCAGTAGGGGATAGGAGAGGTTCTCCCCTACGTTCGATAGACCCCTCCGCAAAAAGCCCGGCGTCAAAAAACGCCAGACCTGCGAGACGGGATGCACCACGTCGCGCGCAAAGCCGCGGTTGAAGTCCTGTACCACACGGTTATAGCCCTCCAGGGGATCCGGAGTGCGCGACAGCAAGGACGCCGTCCCCGCCGGCGCATACAAGGCGGTCTTGTCCGAAACACAGGAACTCGATAGCGCTACCAATACGAGGCAGAACGCGGAGATAAGGAATAGTGCTGGGAAATGCCTGCGCATGGCGAGTGTTCGGGAACGGTTCGACCGTCTGTCAAAGAGCTGTGACTTTCTATGGAAAACAGCAAAATATAAAGCGTTGCGGCCGTTTTGACCCGCACTCAGTCAAAACGGCCGCAACGCCCAAAAAGGAGGAAGGAGGAAGGAGGAAGGAGGAAGTTAGGCCAGGGTTTCGGGCAAAAGCCGAAACCCCGCGCCGGGATTCCCCGCCGCGTGCGCCAAGCGCGCCCAAGTGGCGCGCTGAATTCGGAAGGCAAAAAATGGTACCGCTGTGAAGGCGGAAGAGCCGCGCCGCGGCCTTGCAAACCTACTCCCTGCTACCTGCTACCTTCTACCTAGACTAGGCAGGGGGTACGGGGGGCGGCTTTCCACGGCGTGCCTAGAAGCAGAGCGTGCTTAGGGAAGGCATGTTGTATAAGAAAGATCTCCAAAGGACGGAGGGGCTCTGCCCCCCGGACCCCCCAGAATACCTTTAGGGTAGCAATGGCCCTTGAAAGCCATAGGGTAGCAGCCCCCCTTAGAATGTGGCTAGGGTTGCGGGAGGAGGCGGCACCCTGTACCGCCGGTAGGCGGAAGAACGTAGCAGGGGGTCCGGGGGGCGGGCAGCCCCGACCTCCTTTGGAGATCTTCCTGCAAAAACCGCGTTAGGAAGAGGCGCTCCGGGGCTAGTAGCGTCTTAGCCGCGCGCAATGCGCTTTCTGATTTCAGAAAGGATCTCGTGTGCCAGCCGGGTCTTTTCCCAAAGTGGCAGTACCATGGGCTCGGCGTCGGGGGAGAGCAGGGTCACCTGATTGGTGTCCACGGCGAAGCCGCAGCCGGGCTTCCGGATATCGTTTGCGCAGATGAGATCGCAGTGCTTTTTGCGGAGCTTCACTGCGGCATTGAATTCCATATCATCGGACTCCGCGGCAAAGCCCACCAGGTACGGGCGCTTCGGGAGGCTCCCCAGAGTCGCCAGGATATCGGGAGTGCGCTTCAAAGGAAGGACCAGCCCCTGCTCCTTGTCGTCACTCTTCTTGATCTTCGTATTTTCGTAGTGCAGTGGCTGGAAGTCCGCGACGGCGGCAGCCAAAATCGCCACATTGGCCTCCTGCCAGTGTTCCATGACCGCCTGGTGCATCTGCTGCGCGGAGCGCACGGGGATGCAGGTCAGTCCGGGGAGTCCCGCAGGCGGGGGCGCTGCTATGGGACCGTGGACCAGTGTGACTCGCGCGCCCCGGAGGGCGGCATCCCTTGCCAGTGCCACCCCCATCTTTCCCGTGGAGCGGTTGGAGAGGAACCGTACGGGATCGATGTCCTCCACGGTGGGACCCGCAGTGACGAG
>CAZMWS010000221.1:0-3345 GCA_964570085.1 uncultured Lentisphaeraceae bacterium
AAACCGCGCCAGGAAGGCACGCGTTTAGGCTAGGCACGCGCCGCGGAGCGGCCCGAGAATGGTACTAGTACCGCCGATAGGCGGAAGAAACTAGGCGGGTTCCTACCTCCTACCTCCTCCTTGGTTGATTTCTAGCTCGGTGCGCTAGAAATCAACCTTGAGGAGCACTCCCCATCCGGCCTCGATGATATTGGAGTCGTTGGGCTTGCGGTTGAAGGGCATCATTCCGTGGTCGCCGCGGGAGTGGCATGCCACGCTAGTGGGCTGTTTGCGCCAGACGGGGGTGCATTCCACGGCGGACTGGAGGTTCTTGTTGACGATGATGAGCCAGCGGGAGCCATCCACATCGTGGGTGAATTCGCCCACCAGCCAGTTTCCGGTATTTGCCATGGAGACGATGAGGCTGTTTTCATCGGGACCGGGGACGCGTTCGTCGGTGGAGGGCACGGTGCTGCCGAAGTGGTAGACGCGATCGGAGCGCAGGTGATTGAGGACGTGTGCGTAGTTCTGGATGGTGAGATTCACCAGCTGCATATCGTACCAGACGGGTGAGCGATGGAGGAAGTTATCGATGGGGGAATTGACCCAACCGGGGTTATTGCTGGGCAGATAGAGGAACCAGGAGATTCCCTTTGCGCCGTAGGCCAGTCCGCTGAATGCCTGGTATGCCAGCGTGGTGACATTGGGCTTGGCGTAGTAGCGGTGCTGATTGGAGAGCGCGCAATACCACCAGGGCTTGTTGTACTTCAGGGAGAGCTTCCGGTAGATCTCCAGGCAGCTGTGCATGGTGGTGCGAATGTATCCGTCCTGGTAGAAGTTATACTGGTCGAAGCCCGTCATGGGGAAATCGCTGGCGAAGACCCGCTCCACATACTGTTCGTAGGTATCGGGCTCGTAGTGGTAGGGCTGCGTGCTGTTGGAATAGAGATTCAGGTAAGCCACCTTGTTGGGCGCCATCTCCTTGAACATGGTGCCCACCTCGAAGACGCCGGGCAGCTCCGCATAGGAGGGCTCGTCCTTCACGTAATAGCCCAGCACCGTGTCGTCGTCCTTGTACTTCTCCACGATGGGGGCGTATGACTGGCGCCAGAGCTCCACATTGGGATTCAGCCAGTCGTACCGTCCGATGTCGCTATTGAAGCTGCCGTAGAAGACCTTCAGGCCCGCCTCCTTCGCACGCTGCACCTGCAGATCATTGGTGGCGAATCCCGCGATGGTGATGCCGCACTCCTTCATGCCGGAGTAGATCTCGGGATCGGCGGCGTGCTCTCCCACGAAGTCCATGGGTCCCCAGGACATAATGGGGAAGGTGTTTTCGTCAGTCCAGATCTTCGTGGGGGCGTCCTGTGCCAGGAGTGCGGGGACGGCGATGGCGAAAGCCAGCAAGAGAGTCGCGAGTCGTTTCATGGGGGGGGAGTCTCAGGGTTTGTGTGGGTTGCCCTTCGGAATGAGGGATGAAAGAAAGAGAATCAGAGAAGGAGTACCAGCGTCCCAGCGACGATGAGTCCGCCGCCGGCCAGAGTCTGCCAAGTGAGGGGCTCCTTCAGGAAGATCAGCGCCAGGATCATTGCCAGGGGGACGCTGAGCTTATCCAGGGGCGCCACCTGTGAGGCGCGACCGGTCTGGAGAGCCCGGAAGTAGAAGAGCCAGGAGAGACCGGTGGAGATCCCGGAGAGCACCAGGAAGAGCCAGGTGCGGGAACTCCAGTGAGTCAGCTGTCCGGCCACGCCGGTGCATAGCGCGATCCCCCAGGAAAAGAGGAGGATCACCACTACCCGCACGGCGGTGGCCAGATTGGAGTCCACACCCTGGACTCCCAGTTTGCCGAAGAGTGTGGTCAGCGCAGCAAAAAGCGCCGAAAGCAGCGCGAAGATTTTCCAGTCCATAGATGCAAGTATCGCCCGAGGAGCGCCCTACCCCGTTTGGAAGATTCCGCTACTTGACGGTGATCAATTCGTACTGCCGGGTGCCCAGCCCGATGCGTTCGGCGTGTTCCAGCTGGATGCGCCAGTTGGTGCCGGCGCCCACGGTATCCAGGTGATCGCGGTGACTCTTCGCCTGGAGCTCGCCCAGCTTGCTGTCCTGGATCACGGGCGCCGCATTCACAGCATCCACGCATGCCTGATCCAACGCCACGGGATCCGCGGAAGCGAACATGCCGATATTGGGGACGATTCCGCGGTCGTTCTCGGGATGGCAGTCGCAGTTGGGGGAGACATCCATGACCAGGCTGGCATGGAAATGTGGGCGTCCATCCAAGACCGCCATGGTGTATTCCGCCATCTTCTTGTCCACGGAACCGGGCTCGTTGCTGAAATTGGGCTCGATGGCGTCCTTGGGGCAGATGCCGATGCACTGTCCGCATCCCACGCAGCGGTCGTGATCCAGATGGCACTTCCCGTCTGTGAAGACGGGCGCCTGGTGGGCGCAGATCTTGGCGCACATCCGGCAGCCCACGCACTTGGCGGGATTCACCTGGGGCTTCGCGTCACAATGCTGATCCATCTTGCCGGCGCGGGAGCCGCAGCCCATTCCGATATTCTTGATGGCGCCACCAAAGCCCGTCATCTCGTGACCCTTGAAGTGGGTCAGGGAGAGAAAGACATCCGCATCCATGATGGCGTGACCTATGCGCGCCTTCTTGACCAGAATGCCGTTACGCACAGGGACCTCGATGTCGTCCGTGCCGCGCAATCCATCGCCGATGATGATATGGCATCCGGTGGTGTAGGGAGTGAAGCCATTGAGATAGGCGGTCTCGATGTGATCCAGAGCGTCCTTGCGATGTCCCACGTAGAGGGTATTGCAGTCGGTAAGGAAGGGCTTTCCGCCCAGCCGCTTCACTTCATCCGCCATGGCACGGGCATAGTTCGGGCGGACGAAGGAGAGATTTCCCAATTCGCCGAAATGGAGCTTGATGGCGGTGAACTTCCCCTGGAAGTCGATCTTGTCCATGCCCGCGGCACGCAGCAACTGCACCAGCTTGCCAGTGAGGCCATTGCCAAATGCCTTCGTGTGCAAGTCCGTAAAAAAGACCTTCGCTTTCTCCATAAAACGAATCTCTCCTCTTTGGGGATGACAATCCACCCTCCGAGGCGCAACGGGCGTGTTAAAAAGAGAATGCGCGCCGGGAGGGGAAAACAGAATGGCAAAATATACCCACTGACTCCAATTCTTCCCTAGAGAAACACACAGAAAACAACACTGCCAGGCCTGCCACTCGCATTGCCGACAGAAGCGACTGCACGAGCATTCCGGATGACAATCTGAATCCACGGTAGACATGACGCAAAAAGGGCCCGCCGGCGCAATGCCAACGGGCCCTTCGTGCGTATTCAGGAGTTC
>CAZMWS010000222.1:0-1608 GCA_964570085.1 uncultured Lentisphaeraceae bacterium
CGAGGGCTGGAAGGACATGTCCTCCATCCGCAAGAATCGTCCCGACTGGAACGCCCTCGCCGACCTCTGCCAGCAGGAGGGCTTCAAGGCGATCCTGTCCGAGATCCAGAAGCGGAAGGCGCCCCAGCAACTCATGCTCTTCTAGGGCTAACAGACCCCAGAAACACAAAAATCCCGCCTTGGCGACGATATGCCAGGACGGGATTTTTTTTGCGTACGCGACTCTTACGCGTCTAGAGTTTCTTTGAGAGGACGAAGAGTGCCTGTTCTGCCTTCAGATTGTGTCCTTCCCCGTAGGGCTCGGCCTTTCCGTTGACCAGACACCACATCTTGAGGATCTTGACCTTGTCTTCCTCCACCCAATCCAGGAAGTCATTGAGGGTGCAGAGGTGAATATTTGGGGTGTTATACCAAGTATGCGGCAGAGAGGAGGTACGGGGCATGCGGCCGCCCAGACTGAATGCCAGGCGGACTCTCCAGTGGGCGAAATTCGGGATGGAGACCACCACCTTCTTGCCAATGCGGAGGAGTTCCCGGAGCACATCGATGGGGTGCTGGAGGGTCTGAAGGGTCTCTTCCAGAATCACAAAATCATAGCTCTTGTCCTGGAAGTTCTTCAGGCTCTTCTCCAGATCGCCATGATAGGTGGGGATGCCGCGCTCGATGCAGCGCATCGCCATCTCCTGGTTGATCTCAATGCCCTGGACGACGGCCTTTCGGGAATCGGAGAGCCGCACCAGCAGATCGCCCTCGCCACAACCCACATCCAGGACCGTGGCGCGGTTGGGGACCACCTCCTCGATGAGGCGATCCTGCCAGCGGTAGGGCGGCGGCGCCTCCACCACGCCCCGAGCGCCATCCTGGATGGCCTCCCGGACCATGGCGCGGAGGGTATCGAAGTCGCTGTCCTGCGCCCGGACCTCCAGCTTCTCCAAAAAAAGATCCAGTCCCGGCAACGGAGATGCTATTGACGTATCGTCTGGCTTTTTGTTCGCAGACTCTTTTAGGTTCGGCCTACCCTTCTTTTTAGCCACGATCGCGGGCTTCTTACACGCAGATTTTTCAAGAGGGGTGGACATCCTACTGCGTAAGGACTTCGTCACTGCCGATTCATTGTCTGCCTTTTTTTCTGCCACCATTCTTCCGGATGTCGCGTCGCTAGTTAAGCTCGTAACCTGCGTCGCTTTGGTGGACTTTCTCGCCTTCTTTAGCATGTCAGTAAACTGACTCTCCGATGTCGGGACTGGAAATTGTCGTTTGGGGGAATCTCGTTCCGCCCTAGGGTGCGATGAGCCGCACAAATGTAACGCCTGCGCCACCCTCCATGGGGTTGCTTCCCAGGTAGAACTCCTGGACCATTGGCTGGCGCTTCAGAAATTGGTGAATGGCCTCCCGGAGTCGTCCAGTGCCGAAGCCGTGGACGATGCGAACCTCACCGAGGTGCGCCAGGACACAGTCATTAAGATACTGCTCCAAACGCCGAAGGGCGTCGTCCACGCGCATTCCCACCAACATCAGTTCGTGGCTGGTCTGTCCCTGGAAGACGGGTGCACGGACGGTGACAGTGGGTGTCTTCTCCTCGGGGGCTTGTTCCGGGAAGACCTCGGG
>CAZMWS010000222.1:1618-3286 GCA_964570085.1 uncultured Lentisphaeraceae bacterium
ACTTCATGTGGAAGGGAAGACCATTGACCTCCACTTCCAGCGTGCCGTGCTTTTCGTCCACTTGGAGGATGCGTCCATGTGCGGAGAGCTTCTCCACCCAGATGCGCCGTCCGACCGTCCACTCCTTCTTGGGGAGCTGCCGTGCATCGGGCTTGGGGGCGGTCTGCTTCCGAGTGGTCTCCAGGCGCTCCTGCTGCTGGGAGAGCCACTGCCGCGCCTTCGCGGCCTGCTCGCCTACGGCATCCCCCGCGGCATCGCCATTCTTGCGGCCGGCCTCGCGGATTTGCCGAAGGAGATTCTCCACCTGTTTCCGGGTATTATCCAGGAGCGCCTGTGCCTCCTGGACGGCGTCATTGAGGCGTTTCTTGCGGGTGGTGCGCAATTCCGCGGACTGCTCCCGGTTCTTTGCCAGGAGCTCCTCGGCCTCCTTGCGGGTCTGCTGGGCGGCCGCGCGCTCCTCCGAGGCCTTCCGCTGCTCATTCTCCAGGCGCGACAGGAGTTTTTCCAAACGGACCTCCTCGCCGGAGAGGAAACCCTCCGCCTTCTGGAGGACATTCTGGGGGATCCCCATGCGCTTGGCAATGGAGAGTGCGTGGCTGGCGCCGGGGCGTCCCAGTTCCAGGACGTATTCCGGTTGCAGGTCCTCCAGATTGAAGCGGACCGCGCCATTGACCATGCCGGGTGTGGCGTGGACGAAGTTCTTCACGCTTCCCAGGTGCGTAGTCGCCAGAGTGAGGCTCTGCCGGTGCGACAGCTCCTGAAGCACGGCGCAGGCGATGGCGCCGCCCTCGGCGGGATCGGTGCCGCTTCCCAATTCATCCAGGAGCACCAGGGATTCGCCGGGCGCGGCGGTCTCCCGGAGGATATCGGCGATCTGCGCCAGATGTCCAGAGAAGGTCGAGAGATTCTCGTCCAGGGACTGTTCGTCTCCGATATCAGCCAGCACGCGGCTGAAGACGGGGAAGAGGGATTCCGGCTCCACGGGGACGGGGAGTCCGGTCTGTGCGGCCAGGCAGAGAAGTCCCACGGTCTTCAGGGTGACCGTTTTTCCGCCGGTATTGGAGCCCGTGATCGCCAGGGTCCGAGTGCCGGAGGGCAACTGCAAGTCCAAGGGCACCACCTTCCGTCCGGCGCCCTCACGGGCGAATTGTGCCTCCAAGAGGGGATGCCGCGCCTGCGTGAGCCGGAGGAATCCTCCGAAGGCGGGCAGGACGCAGGAGTATTTTCCGCCCCACCGCGCCACCGCTGCGGCGGCATCCAGCTCCTCCAGGATTTCATCGTCTCTGCGGAGAGCCGGCAGCGCCTGCCGCACGCCATCAGAGAGCGCCGACAGGATGCGCCGGCACTCCTCGCGCTCCTCGGCAGAGAGAGTGGAGACCTGGTTTCCCAGTCCCAGAGTGGCGGTGGGCTCCACAAAGAGCGTCTGGCCGGTGGAAGAGACATCGTGGACCAATCCAGGGACATTGGATTGGGATTCCCGGCGCACGGGGACCACATAGCGGCCATTGCGCTGGGTGACAAAGCGATCCCGCAGGACGCCATCCAGGGCGCTGTCGTGGATCATCTCCTCCAGGGCGCGCTGGAGATGCCGCTCGGCGGCGGCTTTGTTGCGGCGTAGCTCCCGGAGGCGTTCGCTGGCGCCATCCAGGATGGAGCCATCGGCATCCA
>CAZMWS010000223.1:0-3270 GCA_964570085.1 uncultured Lentisphaeraceae bacterium
GCTCTTGGGCCTGAAGCTGCCCATGCTGGCATTCATCACCGTCTGCTTCTTGGGCGACAGCTTCTCCTGGACCAAGGCCGGCGCCATCTTGCTGGCGGTGGGGGCCGCCTTCCTGCTGAACAACGCGGGTCGGCACTTCCCGGTGGCAAGCGTGGTCCTGGTGTTGGCGGGATGCCTCTTCTACTGCCTCTCGGATCTCTGCCTCACGGCGCTGACCAACCGCCTGGCAGCGGATCTCCACGAATCCCAGAGCCTGGCCGCGCTGCACTGCACCATCCTCACGTATCTCACCGTGGGAATCCTGGCGCTCCTCAGCTTCGGCGCCTCCCCGAAGACCTTCGGAAAGACCGCACTGGTCCACAGCATCCCCTTCTCCGTCTTCTGGCTGGCCTGCATCGTGACGCTGAACTTCTGCTTTGCGCGCCTGGGGACCCTCCATGGCGTCCTCCTCCAGAACACCCGCGGAATCTTCACGCTGCTGCTCACGCCCATCTGCATCGCACTGGGCTGCACTGCACTGGAGAACAAGCTCACGGGGACTCTCTTCGCCAAGCGGATGGCCGCCGCCATCCTCGTATTCCTCTCTGTACTCCTATACCAGCTAGGGTGAGCCTACCACATGCCCGACCCCTATAACACCCCCTATTCCGACGCATCCTCCGACCGGACCCGCCCGCAGGCCTCCACCGCATTCCGGTTCCACAGACTGCTCCCCCTGCTGGCACTCCTCTTCCTGGCCATCGCGCTGTTCTCCTTCCACCCCGAAGACGTGGACCACTTCGCCGGCGGACTCGTGGGCTCCGCATACCCCCGCAACCTGCTGGGACACTGGGGAACAAATGTGAGCTGGTTCCTCTTGACCGCCCTGGGACTGGCCGTCTATCCCCTCCTGCTCCTCTGCCTCCTGTGCTCCTTCCGGCGCATCCTCTACCGGAAGGGACTGTTGCCCAGCCGCTGGGACTACTTCCTGGCAATCCCCCTCAATGGACTGAGCGTCTCCGTGGCGCTGGGCGCCTTCCCACACGCCTTCGAGGGACTGGCACGGAGCCTGAATCTTGCCGAATTGCCCGGCGGCGTCATCGGGCAACTCCTCTGCATGCCCGGCACCGGATGGATCAGCCGCGCATTGTCCACCACCGGATGCCTCCTGCTGGCAATTGTCCTCTTCGCCGGGAGCCTGGGCGTCATCTGGAACTACGATTGGCGCGCCGCCACCGATTGGCTCTGGGAGCACTTCTGCAGTTGGCTCCAGAAGCGCCGTGAACTGGCCGCGCAGGAGTCCGCCCGCAAGGAAGAGGAGCGTCTGCGCCAAGAGGAAGAGGCCGCGCGCCGCGCCATGCAGGCGCCCGAGCCCGAGCCGCAGCAGCCCTCCTCCATCACCTTCGTCAACGACACGCCCCAGAACGCCGGCAACACCATCTTCCGCGCACGGCGTGGACAGGAGTCCATCCAGGCGGGCCGTCAGGCCGAGGAGGCCATTTTGGGCCAGCAGAGCCAGGGCCGCCCGGCGCCGCAGCCCGCGATGCCCGCCCGGCGTGTCCAGGGCGAGCTGCCCCTGGAGACCCCCGCGATGCGCTCCGCCAATGCCGCAGTCCCCAAGAGCGCGCCCATCGCACAGCCCGCCCCCGCCCCTGCGCCTGCGCCCCGTCCCGCGCCCTCGAGTGCGCCGTCCCCGGTCTTCCGCAGCGAGGGTTCTTCTGGTGGGTATCGGATTCCGGATCCCCGGGAGTGTTTCCTGATGAAGGACCTCTCGGACCAGCAGCTCGCCACTGCCAAGGAGATTGAGACCAACAAGGAGATCCTGCAGACCACGCTGGACCAATTCAAGATTGACGCCACGGTCACCAACGCCATTGCGGGTCCCCAGGTGACCCTCTATGAAGTGGAGATTGGCACTGGCGTGCAGCTGAAGCATCTGGGGAGCCTGAAGAGCAACCTCCAAATGGCGTTGCGTTCCCGCCAAAACATCCGAATGCTGTTGCCCATTCCCGGCAAGGACCGCGCGGGCATCGAGGTGCCCAACCAGAAAGCGGCGACCGTCTGCGCAGGCGAGCTCTTCACCTCCCGTGCTTGGCAGAATACCCGCGGACACCTCCCGCTGATCCTGGGCAAGAACATCACCGGCAATGTCTGCGTGGCCGATCTCTCCGAGGCACCGCACCTCCTGATCGCCGGTACCACCGGCAGCGGCAAGTCCGGCTGCATGAATCTGCTCATACAGTCCATGCTCCTACGCTTCACTCCCGACGAGCTGCGACTCATCATGGTGGACCCGAAGCTCCTGGAGTTCGCCCCCTACGAGCACCTTCCGCACCTGGCATCCCCCATCATCAACGACGTGGCGCAGGTGGCCACCGTCCTCCAGTGGGCGTGCCTCGAAATGGACAAGCGCTACCGTCAGATGAAGGCCGCCGGCGTCCGAAAACTGGACGAATTCAACAGCCGTCCTCCCGAAACCGAAGAGATCCTGGATGTGGATGGCGATCCCGTGCCCGCGCGGCTGCCGTATCTGGTCATCATCATTGACGAGTTGGCCGATATCACCCTCCAGGTCAAGAAGGATGTGGATGTACTATTGGGGCGCCTAGGCGGCAAGGCCCGTGCCGCGGGCATTCACATGATCGTGGCCACCCAGCGACCCTCCACCGACGTCATCACCGGCGTCATCAAGAGCAACTTCCCCTTCCGGATCGCCCTTCGCGCCACCGATTCCACGAACTCCCGCATCATCCTGGGGACCACCGGCGCCGAGAACCTGCTCGGAAAGGGCGATATGCTCTTCTCCACGGGTGCAGCCGAACCCGAGCGCATCCAGTGCGGCTGGGTGGAGAACAGCGAGATCGCCCGCGTCACCGACGCCTGGGCCGCGCAGGGCGCGCCCGTCTACAACGAGAGCCTCATGCTGGCCCTGGAAGCCCGCCGTGAAAAGATCCGCGAGGCCGAAGAGGGCGCAGAGGGCATCCCCTCCCTCGGAGGCGGACACCGCGGCGGAAATGGCGCAGGCGCCACCGACAATGGTCCCGTCAACACCGGCGACAGCGAAGACGACCTCATCCGCGCGGCCCTCAAGGTCATCCGGAAGAGCCAGCGGCCCACCATCTCCTACCTGCAGCGCGCCCTCCGCATCGGATACAACAAGTCCGCCACCCTGGTGGAGGAATTGGCCGATCTGGGATACCTGGGCCCCCAGCCCATCTCCGGAATGCGCGAAATCTACTGGGACAACTTCCCGCCCGATGAAGACGAAGAGGAGGAGCCCGCCGCGCAACC
>CAZMWS010000224.1:0-3269 GCA_964570085.1 uncultured Lentisphaeraceae bacterium
GTTTCCGTACATGGTGTATCTATTTCGCCTTTTTGCGGACGGAGAAGCCGAAGTGTCCGAGCTCCTCGCCCAAAGAGTAGTAGTGTCCGTGTGCGTATGCCAGCAGATTGGCCTTGCGCAGATCCAGATGGCCCTTGTCGTCAATGAGCTCGGTGGTGACCTGGACGGCCAGGACCTCGCCGATATAGACCACGTGGGAGCCCAGTTCCAGGCGCTGACGGACGGCGCATTCCAATGCCAGCGGGCATTCCGCCACGATGGGCGCGGTGATCTTCGAGGCGGGGACGGCGGTGAGTCCGCGGGTAGAGAACTTGTCGGTATCCCTGCCGCTGATGACGCCGCAGTAGTCCACGGTCTCGGCCTGGTCGGCGGTGGGGACATTTACGGTGAATGCCTTCAGGGTCTCGATCTGGTGGTATGTGAAGCGGCTGGGTCGCACGGCGATGCCGACCATCGGGGGATCGGAGCAGAGGGTGCCGGCCCAGGCGGCGGTCATGATATCCCAGGGGAGCCGCTTGCCGTCACCGGTGCCGATGAGGACGGCGGGATTGGGGGCTAGCTGTGTGCTGCCTGGCCAGATGGTCTTGGAGATTGCCATGGAGTCGGGGAAGTTAGAGTTTCCAGCCGCAGTCCCGCATGAGCTGCTCGAAGCGGTGGCAGTATTCCAGATAGATATTCCGCTTGAACGCGCGGGCCTCCGGGGTGTCATCGGCGATCTTCTGGTTGTGGAAGACGGTGCCCACATGGGGTTCCATGGAGATGCCGCTGTCATATCCGGAGGCCAGAAGGTCCTTCATGATGGCGCGCACATCGCCCATGCCTTCGCCGGCGAAGGTATAGACCTCCTGGGGACGGCTACCGTCCTCCTGGGGGACCGCTAGGGCGTCCTTGATGTGGACGTGGCTGATGTAGGGCTTGCAGTGGGAGTAGAATTCCCAGGCGGACTGCAGGGGGTAGGGCTTTTGGCCGAGGCGCCGGTAGTTGAAGCAGGGGTTTCCGGTATCGAAGATGAGGGTGAAGGCGGGGCTATTGACGGCCTCCAGGAGCTTCAGGGTGTGTTTGTGGCTCATGCCGCCGTAGTTCATGCAGTTCTCGTGCCCGTAGACGATGCCGTTGTCCTCGCAGATCTTCACCAGCTCCTTGATCTTCGCGAAGATGATGGCCTCCAGCTCCGGAGAATCGCCGGGCTCATCCTGTGGCACCAGGAAGCTCATGCCGCGGATGAGCTTGCAACCCAGTCGGTGCATGCGGGGGATGGCGGTGAGGAGCTCTTTCTTGCTGGCCTCGAAGTCCTCTTCCTTGCGGGGATGACGGCTCCAGTTGGCTACCGCACTGCCGTAGCAGTTGATCTGAATGCCCGCCTCCGATAGCATCCGCTCGACGTCCTCGAACTCCTGGTCCGACATGGTCCCCAGCATCTTGCCACTCACATTCCGAAGCTCAATGTGGGACCACCCGAGCTCTTTGGTGACCGCTATCTGACCCGCCAAATCAGCACAGGCCTCGTCTGCAAATCCGGTAAGAAACATAGTTTCTGAAAAAGGAGGAAGGAGGAAGGAGGAAGTTAGGCCAGGGTTTCGGCGAGGCCGAAACCCCGCGCCGGAATCTACCGGCGCGTGCGCCAATGCTGCCTAATGCGGCAAGAAGTAAATTAGGGAATGTATTAAGCGGGGGTACGGGGGCGGCAGCCCCAGTCCTTTGGGTATCCCGCTGGGTAGGGGCGCTCCGGTGCAAGGATCATTTTTATGGGGCGGCACCTTATGAACTGTCCGCTAGCCGCTAACTGCTAAGTACTTGCGGCGGCGGAATAGTCGCCCGTTAGAGTTGTTCGGTGGTCTTGAAGAAGACTTTCGCGTATTTGGGGAGTTCGGCCTTGGGGTGGAGCTTCAGGAATTCGCGTGCGCAGGCGAGGACATTGTGTCCGGCGCCCTTGGGGAGTTTCAGTCCTGCCTGTTGGGAGAGGCGGTCGAGGGCTTTAATGTAAGCGGCCCGTGCCAGGATTGAGGCGGCGGCCACGGCGATATCGGCTTCGGCGCGGGGGTGTTCGTCCAGGAGGATTTTTCGCCCGCGTTCCTGGAGTTGTCGTTTGACCAAATCGCCCTTTCCGAATTGATCGGAGATGGCGCGGGGGCAATCGGGGACCAGGGTCAGGAGTTCCTCCAGGGTCTTTGCGTGTCCCCAGGCCAGCAACCGGTTCAGGTTCCCGCTTTGGGCGTGGAGCTGGTTGAGGCGTTCTGGTCCGATGGTGATCAGTGCGAAGTGTCCGGGGAGGGTCTCGCGGATGAACTGGTCCAGCCGCAGTGCCTCGCGGTCGGAGGAGAGCGCCTTGGAGTCCCGTACGCCGGCATCCAGGAGCTTCGCCGCGCTCTCGGCGTCGGTACAGGCGCAGGCGATGACCAAGGGACCGAAGAAGTCGCCCTTCCCGGATTCGTCAATGCCTGCGTGGAGAGTGAACATCTCCGGATCCTTCCGGAGCGCCAATTCCAGGGGCGTCATGCCCACGATGGCATTTCCCGCGGTGGACGCCTTGCCGGCTGCGTGTTTTGCGGGAGTGGGTTGCGCCTGTGGAAGATAGTGTTGTGACAGGGGGAGTGCGTCGGCGCCCTGGAAGGTGGTCTTTCCGGAGAGATAGGCGGTGGCGTTGTTCTTTTCGCGGGTGGCGCGCCAATGGGCGTAGGGCGCCTTGCCGAAGGACCATCCGTCTTTCCGCAGGGACTCCTCTAGTTGGTGGATCTCCGCCTCCCCCAGGGTGAAGACCACGGTGCTTCCGAGACCCATGCTACTTGCTCTCCGGGGTGGAAGGGGAGGATTCTTCGGCGGGCTTTGCCTCTTCCGCAGGCGATTCGGGGACCTCCGGGGAGGCGCCCAGGTTGGATTTGGGACGCACCGCGTGCTTCCGGACATACGACGCCAGGAAGATGACGAACCACAGGACGACGAGGGTGCCCAGGAAACCGGCGCCCAGCATCAGTAGAAGCTGCCACCCCTCGGAAAAGGTGGCCTCCTGCTGCTGCGGATCCGGAAGATCGGAGATGATGATCTGGAACATAAATTTGAAAAAGGAGGAAGGAGGAAGTCAGGTCAGGGTTTCGCGGGGGCGAAACCCCGCGCCGGAATCTACCGGCGCGTGCAAAAAGCGTGCGCCAAAGTGCGCCCGCTGAAAAAAAGGAGGAAGGAGGAAGGAGGAAGGAGGAAGTTAGGCCAGGGTTTCGCGGGGCGAAACCCCGCGCCGGAATCTACCGGCGCGTGCGCCAATGCGCCGCAACCGG
>CAZMWS010000225.1:0-3250 GCA_964570085.1 uncultured Lentisphaeraceae bacterium
CAGCCGCTCTCCCTCTCCGATGCCACCGCCACTCTTCCCGGCGTGGCGGTCTCCCGCGATGGCCGTTGGGGCGGTGAGGTGAATGTGCGTGGCCTTGGACGTGGACGGCTGGTTTTCCTGGTGGATGGTCAGCGCATCATCACCGCCACTGATGTGGCTGCGCAGTTCGGTCTGGTGCTGCCCCAGGAGATCGAGCGCATTGAGATCCTGAAGGGGCCCATCAGCCAGCTCTACGGCAGTGGCTCCATGGGCGGCGTGGTGAATGTGATCACCAAGGGCGCCGACTTCACCGACGAGGAGGAGTTCCACGGCGGCACCACGGTCTCCGGTTCCACCAACGGCGAGGGATACACCGTCCACGCCTGGACCTCCTACTCTCAGGAGGACTTCTGGGCATACCTCTCCGGCGGCATGCGCAGCCAGGACTCCTATAAGGATGGCGGCCACGACACGGTGAAGAACAGCTTCTTCGATGACGCCCAGAGCACCCTGAAACTGGGCTATCGCTGGAACGACCAGAATGTCACCGAGTTCAAGTATAGCCGTTATCGCGCCAAGGATGTTGGCATCCCCGGCGCCTCCAATCTGCCCGCCATCTCCCAGCGCGTGATCTATCCCCGTACCACCCTGGAGGATTTCGCCCTGAAGCACTCCTTCCTGCCCGAGGGCGAGATCTGGAAGAAGTCCACGATTGAGCTGGGCTTCGGGATCATCGAGCGCCATGTGCGCATTGACCGCTTCAACAAGGTCGCTTCCGGCGCCCAGCAGGTGCAGGTGGCGCCCTCTGCCACTCACCGCACCCTCTCTGCCCGCCAGGAGAATCACCTGGAGTTGGCCGAGGGACATAACCTGACCTTCGGCGTGGATTACTGGCGCTGGAGCTACACCGGCAGCCGTCTCAAGAAGGTGATCCACCCTGTGAAGGGCGCGCTCTCCGCCTGGGATGACCCCCTCTCCGATTCCTACCAGAACAACCTGGGTGCCTACAGCGAATACACCTGGAATCTGGCTCCTCAGTGGACCCTCAATACCGGTATCCGCGTGGATCGCAATTGGTCCCGCAGCGAGGCACTCTACGATACCAATATCGTCACCAAGGCACACAAACTCCTGCGCCGTCGGCAGAGCGCCGACGACTGGTCCTGGAGCGGTCACATCGGTCTGACCTGGGACTTCGCCGACAATTGGTCCATGACCCTCCTGGGCGCCCGCGGCTATCGCACTGCGGATCTGATGGACCGCTACAAGTACATCCAGCTCAACGCCACCGCCGGCACCGCCACTTGGGGCGATCCCGGACTGGATCCCGAGGTCTCCTGGTATGCCGAATACGGTCTGCATTACGTGGGCGAGGAGTTTCGCGCCAGTCTCTCGCTCTTCTACCACCAGCTCCACGATCTCATCGAGGCACAGGACTACGGCGAGCCCGTCACCATCGGTGGAAAGAAGTACTACAATGCCCGCATGAGCAATGTGTCTCGCGCGGTGATCCAGGGCGTGGAGGCGCAGGCGGAGTGGGATCTCACCAAGGAGCTCACCGCCTACGCGAATATCTCCTGGCTGGAGGGCACCGACGAGAGCAACGACCAGTATCTGCGCTACAATCCCCCGATGAATGGACTGGTCGGTCTGCGCGCCCACTGGGATAACGGCCTCTGGATCCTGGGCGAGGTCCAGGCCGCCGCGTCCCAGAAGCACACCCCCAAGACCGTGGAACACTCCAAGAAGTGGGCCACCCTCAACTTCCGCGGCGGATATGACTTCAAGCTCTGGGATCTGGATTGCTCCTTCACCGCCAGCTTGGAGAATCTCCTGAACAAGGAATACACTAACTACCTCTCCACGACCCGGAACCTGGCATACCAGGAACCCGGACGCAACCTGGTGCTCGCGTTCTCGACGAAGTTCTAGGAACGCAAAAAGGGGCCCTGCGCGGATATCGCACAGGGCCCTTTTGCGTTCACGCTGGCTCGCTAACTGCTTGCTAGGTGTTGCTACGGGGGAGCGGGGGCGGCAGTCCCCGTCCTTTCGTTATTTTCTAATTCACGGCTTTTGGGTGTGCCCAGGGGAAGGGGTGTATTGATAGGGCAGGGATATCCAAAGGACGGGAGGCTGCCGCCCCCGCACCCCTGCCAATGCTAGGTAGAGGGGAGTAGGTAGAAGGCCAGAAGGTGAAAACAATGTCTGCGGCGCTCTTCCGCCTTAACGGCGGTACAGTGCATTTCATATTGCGCGCGGCATCGCAAATGCCCTACTGCAGCCTTTGCTGTTGCCTGGGGTCGAAGGCGTTTCGGATGCCCTCGCCAATAAAGACTCCCAGGAGCATGACAACGAAGAGTGCCAGTGAGGGATAGAGTGTGAGCCACCAGGCGCTGCGTTCCGCCTGTGCTTGTGAGAGGAGTTCTCCCAGACTGGGGGTGGGTGCGGGCAATCCGAAGCCCAGGTAGTCCAGTGCGGCCAGGGATCCGATGGCGCCCACCAGGGAGAAGGGGAAGAGTGTGATGAGTGGCGTCAGGGCGTTGGGAAGGATATGCTGCAGGGCGATGCGCCAGCCGGGGATTCCCAGGCATTTTGCGGCTTCCACGAAGGGCTGTTTTCGCAGTCGGAGGCTCTCTGCGCGCATGTAGTGCGAGATTCCGATCCAGTTGAAGATCGCGTAGCAGAAGAGCAGCAGCGAGAATCCGGCGCCGTAGAGGGATCCCATGAGGATCATGACATAGAGGAAGGGCAGGGCGCTCCAGAGCTCCGTCAGGCGTTGTCCGGCCAGATCCACCATACCTCCGCAGTATCCCTGCAGGATTCCCGCCAGCGTGCCGAAGACCAGGGAGAAGATCACCAGGAGCATTCCGAAATTCAGGGCGATGCGCAGACCGTAGAAGATCCGCGCGAAGACATCGCGTCCCGCGCTGTCCAGTCCCATGATATGTCCGGGGACGGGTCGGAAGGGGAAGCGGAGGGGCTCCTGTTCCACTTGGAGGCGGATGCGCCGATCCAGCGTCAGCTCCTGGCTCCAGGGCTCCAGGGCCAGGCCAGTCTCCTTTGCCTGTTCGCGGATGGCCTCGCGCCCCGTTTGTACCGCGTTGCGCAGCTCCTCCGGCAACGCGAGGAATTCCTCTGCTTTGCGCAGGGGGCGCTCTTCGTTGGGGAGGAACTCCCATTGGCGGGGCGAGAGCGCGCCGCCAGTGGCAGTCTCGGCCTCCAGGGCGCGGGCGCGGAGGGTCTTTCGTCCCGTGGGGCGTGCTTCGGCGGC
>CAZMWS010000226.1:0-3218 GCA_964570085.1 uncultured Lentisphaeraceae bacterium
GTTTTCAAGGAATTTTGGATCAAAAATGGGTAAGGGAGGAGGAGCTGGAGGAGCTGGAGTCGGCGGAGCTGACGGTGATTTCGGTATTGAAGAAGGTCTCCATGGCGTCGGCCAGACGGGTGACGGTGGTCTCGCTGACATTGTAGAAGTAGATCTCCTCCTGGTCCAGGCGGTCGCTGCGATCCAGTGCGCGGATCCACCTGCCGACCTCGTCCACCACCTCGGGGAGTGCGGCGGAGACCACCAGGCATCCGATGCGGGAGAGCGCGGTGATTTTGATGGCGCCGCCGGAGGTGCCGGCCGCGGTGGCCACGGGGTATCCCAGCACGGGCAGCAGTGAGTTCAGTTCGGTGACCATGGTATCCGCATCCACCTCGGTGACTGCGAAGGCGGCGCAGGGCCATTCCCGCTCGCCCTTGTCGTCAAAGCGTGCGATCAGCTCTCGGATCTTGTCCATGTTTGCGGGAGCCTCGACGATGACCAGGGTATTGGTGTCGGTGATATCGGTAGCGGAGGCGCCCTCGGTCATGAAGGGCTTAATGAGATTGGCGATATCGGCGCTCTTCTTGTGGAGGACGGGGATGAACTCCACGGAGACATTGGGCTGTTTTTCGGTGGTGAAGAGCTTCCGTTCCTGTGGCATCTTCTCGAAGGGGAGGATGTGGAGGAAACCGTTGTTCATGGAGGCGTATGCGCCGGAGAGCCAGAGGATATGCTCGAAGGTATCCCAGGCCTCGGCGGCCGTCATCTCCGTCTCCACGGAGAGGGTCACCGCGCCCTTCACCGAGGGATCCACCAGGTAGCTGAAATTCAGCAGATCGGGGCTGGCGAAGGCCGCCACCACCTCGGAGATGTCCGCTGCATTGAAGGCCAAGACCACATTCACCTTCGCGTCACGATTCGGGAGGCTCTTCAGCAGATTGTCGGGGTAGGGCGTGATGGATTGCGTGGCCGTGTCGGAGCCGTTATTTCGGCCGGGCATGGCGCCCTCCCGCTCCAGGATGATGCTCTCCTGGCTGGTCTGCTGGGTATCCGCCACCTGGATGGCGGAGGTATCCAGTGTGGCCGCCACGTGAGTCAGGGAGGAGTCGGCGAAGGGCAGGGGGCGCTTTTCGCCGGTGGCAAGCCGGGTGCCTTTCTGGTGGCTGGTGGCGCAGGATGCCAGGAGGACCAGGGAGCCCAGAAGCAGGCTTCTGAGGCAGTGTTTCGCGGTGTCTTTCATCGTAGGGGGGTGCTGCTGCTGAAGAGGAAAGGAAAGGGGACTCTCTGCAAAGAGGAAAATGCTACTTCTGTGGTGCGGTCGGCCGGCCGGGTCCGCGGCGGCGGTTGCTGCTGTTGTTGCTGGAGGCGTTGTCGGCGTCTTGCTGGCGCTGCCGCACGCGCTGCTCCACGCTGCGCTGGAGATCGCTGGTGGAGCCGTTGTCCGCGTTGTTCTGCAGCGCGCGGTCGCTGTTGTTTGTGGCCGGCGTGTTGTTATTTTGGCCGGGGGAGTTGTTTCCCATTCCGGGCGGTGGTGGTGGCTGACCGGGATTTGCCTGATTCTTGGCGGCCTCCTGTTCTTTGGCCTCCTGTGCCTGCTGTGCCTGTCGCTGTCGGATGGACGCCTGCTGCTGTTCCTGCGCCTGCTGTTCCTTCTTGGACTGGATGGCCTCCGCCATCTCCTGGCGGCGCTTGGTGGCCTCTTCGCCGGCGTAGTTGATGCGCAGCTGGAGGGTCTCGGTGCCCCGCACGATCTCCACCATCTTCTGGTCGGGATGGATCGCCTTGAGCAGGTATCCGGTGTCGTTCAGGGGATCGCCTTCATGGAAGATCAGCTTCACGGGCGCGGCGGGCTTCTTGGTCTCCGGCTCCTTCTGGGCGTCCTTGTTGCGGCCACGGCGATTCCGGCCGGTATTGCGG
Source organism: uncultured Lentisphaeraceae bacterium (assembly GCA_964570085.1). Lineage (GTDB taxonomy): Bacteria > Verrucomicrobiota > Lentisphaeria > Oligosphaerales > Oligosphaeraceae > UBA1724. Next base: position 1,900 of record CAZMWS010000226.1, read on the forward strand.
CTGGATGCCTGTTGCTTGCTGCGCAGGATTGCCACGGGGGTGGGCGGCTGGTCGGCGGGGCTGATTTGCGCGATGCCGATGAGCTCGAACTCGAAATTCTTTGCTGCCGCTGCGGCGGCCTCTGCGGAGAGCTCCGCTGCGGTCTCGGAGGGCTCCTGTTCCTGTCGGGAGGGCAGGAAGAGTGTCTTTTTCCAGAGGTCGTCCAGGGAGGCGTTTGCGGGCAACGCATCCGGATTGGCGGGGGCGGTCTCCTTTGTGGCGGCGTCCTTGGTGGGGCGCTTTTCGGCACCGGGCTTCTCCGCGTTCTTCTGGGAGGCCTTGGGCTCCAGTCGTTCGGCGGGCAGCGGCGCGGGAGGCGGGGTGGCGATCACTTTCACGGTGCCGCCCACGGCGGCCAGTGCCAGCAGGCAGTCTAGGATGATCCAGGCGATTCCGGACATGGCTTGGTCAGAGGCGTGTTAGGGGAAGGGGGTGGTGCTTAGGGTTTCTCGCGTCGCGTGGAGGTGGTGGAGACGCCCTTTTTCTGGGCGGAGCCCTTCTGGACGGCGGCGGGCTTCTCGGAGGAAGCGGTGGTGGTAGAGAGCCCCAGGAAGGCGCGGGCGTCCTGGTTGAGCACCAGGACCTTCAGGCGCGCGGAGAAATTGACGGCGGAGGGCGTGCGCGGGTTGTCCGGCTGGATCTTCGCGTATTCCCAGCGGAACTTCTTGCCGGAGGGGGTGGTGCGCATGAGGGAGAAGAAGCGCGTGAGTTCCCGCATGGAGACGCCCTTCGCCTCGATGGAGATCACGACCTCCTGCAGGCAGGAGCCATTCTTCTCCTTGTTCACATCCACCTTCTGGCTGCCCGCCGCCGAAGAGAGCATGGCGAGGCGCATGATGCGGCTGAATTCGGTGGAGATCTCCTGCTCCACCTTCACTGTCGGATTCATGGGAATCCAGAAGGGCGCCGCCAACTCGCGCATCTTCAGGAGATCCGCCTGGCGGTCCTGCTCGGTCTTTCGCGCGACCATCAGGTCGCTCTGCAGGGATTTCAGGGTGCGTTCCCGCTCTGCCACCCGGGAGGCAGTGGGCAGCTGGAACATGGGGAGATACTGTTTGGCCACCAGGAGGCATACAATCACCATGATGACCAGCAGGAGAGTCTGACGAGTCTTCGGCTTCATATTCTATTCCTCCTCCTCGACAAACTCCAGCTCGGCATCGTCATCTTCCAGGTCGGGCTCTTCTTCCGCCGCATCGGCCTGCTTCTGGGCTTGGCGCAGCGCCTTCTCCTGCGCCTTCTGCGCCTTCTCCTGCTCGAGCTTTGCTTCTTCCTTCGCC
>CAZMWS010000227.1:0-3162 GCA_964570085.1 uncultured Lentisphaeraceae bacterium
GTCGTTGGCATCGTCGAGGGCGTCGTTGGTGTCGTCGATAGCATCCTCGAGGGCGTCATCGATGGTGTCGTCGATGTCATTGTCATCGATTTCGAGGGCTTCCGCCTCATCGATTTCGCAGGCGGGTTCCGCGGCGTTCTGGAGGGTCGTGATGATGGTGTTGATATCGGCCTCGGTGAAGGTTCCAGTGATTTCCGCGACATTGCCCTTCTGGGTAGCGGCGAGGGTATCGACGAAAGTGGTTCCGGGGAGGAAGAAGGGGACGATCTGCTTGGCGCCCTCGATGAGGATGGTATTGAGGACATTGTCGCGGACGGCGGCGGCGCCGGGCTCATCGGGGAAGAATCCGCGGATGGTGAGTGTGATGACCGCGGGGGTGCTGTTCACGAGGAGTGCGACGGTCTGGATGTTTCCGAGGGCGGCCTTGGAGATGGGCTCGAGGGAGGAGGACTCCAGGGAGGTCCTGAGGTCATCCTGGTGCTTGGGATCGGAGAGGGCGACTGCGACGCCATCGAGGGCATTGGCGGCCTTCGCGGCGGCCAGCGCGGGGGGCAGTGCGGTGGTCTTGCCGGCAGCGGCGGCGGCGACCATGTCCTTGTGTCCGAAGAGCGCGGTGCGGCCATCCTTGGAGAGGATGACATCCAGGGTCTTCAGGTTGTTCTCCTTATCGGTGATGCGGTAGCCGGCGTATCCCTCGACCTGGATGGACTGGAGGGTGACCTCTTCGTTGATTTCGGGGACCATCTGGGAGAGCATGGGGAGTGCGGTGAAGAGATTCTGGATGCTGGCGCCGAAGGAGAAGGCTCCCAGGAACTTCACTTTGGTGAGATCCTCGTCAACCTTCTCCATGTCGGGGAGTTCGGGGGCATTGGCATCGCCGGCAGCGAGGGCGAATTTCGCGGTGCCCTGGACGCCCGGGGGCAGGATTGCCTCGATCTGCTTGGTGAAGGCGGGCTTTCCGTCGTTCTCTTCGGCTTGCTTCTGCTCGAAGAGCTTCTCCAGGAGGGAGCCCTTCAGGGCGGCCTCGTTGATCTGGACGAGGAGCTGCGCTTCGGCGTACTCCATGCTCTGGAGGGTCAGATCGGCGTGCAGGGCGAGAGTGGAGAGGCAGAGGGCGACGGCGAGGAATGCTTTCTTAAACATGGTTCGGTCTCCTTCGGTGATGGGTTGTGGGTGGTATGGATGACTATGAGAATTGGATTCGCGGATCGATGATAACGTAGCAGAAATCGGAGAGGACATTCCCCAGCAGGGTCAGGATGCTGGTGAGTGCCAGGATTCCCATGAAGACGGGGTAGTCGCGTCCGACAATGGCTTCCATGCTGAGGTTCCCCATGCCGGGAATTTCGAAGACCCGCTCGATGATGACACTGCCTGCGAAAAGGAGCGAGAGGACGCTCCCGAAGCCGGTGGCGATGGGAATGAGCGCATTTCGGAGTGCGTGACACCAGAGGGCGCGCCGGGAGGAGCCGCCCTTCGCGTAGACGGTCCGGACGTAGTCGCTGTTGATCTGGTCCAGGAGGGAGTTCTTCATGAGGAGGGTCAGCATGGCGAAGGATCCGGCCATGTAGCAGACCACGGGCAGGAAGAGGTGCCAGAGGAGATCCCGGAAGCGCTGGAATGCGGTCATGGAATCCGCGTTTGGGGAGAGGAATCCGCTGGCGGGGAAGAGATCCCAGAAGCCCTCGGTGGTTCCGCAGAAGAAGAGCTTCAGGAGCATTCCCAGGGCGAAGACGGGTATGGCGTATCCCAGGAAGACGATCACGCTGGAGATCATGTCGAAGGGCGAGCCATGCCGGACGGCCTTCGCGACTCCCAGCGGGATGCAGACCAGGTATGTGAGGAAGAAGCTGCTCAGTCCGAAGACCAGCGAGATGGGGAAGCGCTGGGAGATCATCTCCCAGGCGGTCTTGTTGGAGAATTTGTAGGAGCGGCTGAGCATCCCGCAGCGCTCCTGCCAGAGCCACTTCCAGTATTGCTTGAGGATGGGCTGGTCAAAGCCGAAGTGCTTCCGGAAGGCCTCGCGCTCGCGCTCCATGGCCTCCTGGCCCATTTCCGCACCGCCCGCGGCCGCCTGGACACTCTCGCCGCCGGCGCCCATGCCACGCATGCGCATCATGAGCTGGTCCACGGGGCCTCCGGGGAGCAGCTGTGTGATGGCGAAGCAGAGGATGGTGATCCCCAGAAAGGTGGGGAAGACCAGCAGGAGCCGCCGCAGAAAGTAGTCGGTACGGGACATGAATTAGTGGCGAGTGGCTAGCGGTCAGTGGCTGGTTTATGCGGTCGCTTCGCGGGTGCGTCAAGTTGAGGCTGCTTATTGCAACCCCTTGATCGCTAACTGGTAAATCGCGTTGTTCGTGGCTAGTGGTCAGCGGGTTGTTCCTTTTTCCAGAAGCGGATGGCGGTGATGACGGCCTGTTGGGGATCCTCGCCTACCTGCCAGAGGATTTCGCGGTCTTCCAGATAGCATTGGTAGACGCGTCCGGGGATCTTCTGGTATGCGGGACGGGGATCGAGGGAGACCACCTTCAGGCAGAGCTGGAGGAATTCCGGGCGCTCCTTCTTGAGGGCGTCCTGGAGTTCCGGAGCAAAAGAGACCCTCATGGCTGCCTGGTCGGGGGCGACGGGGGCGAAGCCGCCGGTGGCCTCGGGGATGCAGTCGGTGTAGGGGAGATAGGGTTTGATGTCCAGGACGGGCGTGCCGTCCAGCAAATCTAGTCCAGAGACATGGATTTCGATCTTTCCGTGGGGGCGGATTTTGACGCCCTCCAGCTTCAGGGCGGAGAGACCGATGGGCATGGGACGGAAGGGCGAGCGTGTGGCGAAGACCCCCAGCCGCTGATCCCCTCCTAGCCTGGGCGGCCGAACCGTCGCCTTCCAGGAATCCCGCAGATTCTCGCTGAAAACGAATATAACCCAGATGTGGGAGAACTCCTCCAGGCCCCGCACCGCATTGGGCTGGTTGTACGGAGGCAATAACTCTAGATAGCCCGTGGCCTCCGATATCAAGCCACTCTGCCGCGGAATCCCAAATTTGGTGCGGTAGCAACTGTGGACGGTGGCGATGGGGGAGAGGTCCATGGGGGGCTCGGCGACAGAGGCGCCGAGGCACCCCATGGACCGAAAAAAGGAGGAAGGAGGAAGGAGGAAGGAGGAAGTTAG
>CAZMWS010000228.1:0-3142 GCA_964570085.1 uncultured Lentisphaeraceae bacterium
CGGGGTTTCGCCGCGCGAAACCCTGGCCTAACTTCCTCCTTCCTCCTTCCTCCTTCCTCCTTTTTTTCAATTATGCCCACTCTCTTCCCCTTTGCCGCACTGCTCCCCCGTTCTGGGGAGGCGAAGCAGATCGCTTCTCTGCCCTACGATGTCATGAACCGCCAGGAGGCCCGCCGCATGGTGGAGGGCAATCCCCTGTCGTATTTGCGCGTGACCCTGGCCGATCTGGAGCTCCCGGACAGCGTCTCCTCCTACGATCAGCAGGTCTATGAGCGCGCCGCCGCCAATCTGGCGGCACTCCAGGAGCGCGGCGATCTGGAACAGGATGCCCGACCCTCCTTCTATCTCTACTCCCTGGTCATGGATGGCCGCCGACAGACCGGCATCGTGGCATGCGTCTCCGTGAAGGAGTACAACGAGGGCATTGTGCGTCGTCACGAGCTGACCCGCAAGGAGAAGGAGGACGACCGCACGAAGCACATCCTCTCCACCGGCGCCCAGACGGGTCCCGTCTTCCTGGCGTATCGGGACTGCGAGGAGGTGGATTCCATTGTGGAGCGCGTCATGGCCGAGGAGAAGCCCCTCTTCGATTTCGTGGCAGAGGACGGCATCGGACACACCGGCTGGCGCATCCCCGCCGGCGAAAACGACCGCCTGGCGACTCTCTTCCAGACCATGGTCCCAATGCTCTATATCGCTGACGGACACCACCGCGCCGCCGCCGCTTCCCGCAGCTGCCAGCAGCTCGAGGGCGCCGGGGAGTCCGGCCGCACTATGGGCGTCATCTTCCCCTCCAGCCAATTGCGCATCCTGGCTTACAACCGCGTGGTGAAGGACCTCAATGGACTCTCCGCGGACGAATTCCTGACGCAGCTCTCGCTGGTGGGCGATATCCTCCCCGAGGCATCGCCCATTCCCGAGCAGGCCGGACAGGTCTCCTTCTATCTGGGCGGCAAGTGGATGGGCCTCGCTTTCCGCGATTGCCATCCCGAGGACCCCATTGAGAATCTGGATGTGAGCCTCCTGCAGAACCAGGTGCTCTCGCCCATCCTGGGCATCCAGGACCCCCGCCGCGATCCCCGCATCGATTTCGTGGGCGGCATCCGCGGCACCGCCGAGCTGGAAAAGCGCGTGGATGCCGGCGAGGCCATCGCATTCTCCCTCTTCCCCACTTCCATGGACCAGCTCCTGCGCGTGGCTGACGCCAATGGCATCATGCCCCCGAAGTCTACGTGGTTCGAGCCCAAGCTGCGGGACGGACTCTTCACCCACCTCATCCGATAGATAAGACCGCTTGCCCCCCCCGGAGGAGCCCCTCCGGAAGGAGATCATCATGGAAATTCGCGACAACGGAGAAATCTTCCTGGAGGAGGTGTCGGTGGAGGAGCTGGCCGCCTCCTACGGAACGCCCCTCTATGTCTACGAGGAGAACCGCATCCGGGACAACTACCGGCGGGCACTCTCCGCATTCCGGAAATACTACCCGGATACCCGGTTCTTCTACGCCATCAAGGCCAACAACAACCTGGCAATCGCCAATATCCTCCGACAGGAGGGCGCCGGCATCGATGCCGCCAGCGTCAACGAGATCCTCCTGGCAAAGGAGATGGGACTGGGCGGCGAGGACGTCATGTTCTCCGGAAATTTCCTCTCTGATGAGGATATCCGGCAGGGCGTGGAGTCCGGCGTGATCTTCAATCTGGACGATATCTCGCTGCTCCCGCGCGTCCTGAAACACGGGGTCCCCGAACTCCTCTCCTTCCGCGTGAATCCCGGCTACGGACAGTGCGATATCGGCGCTTTCGTCTGCAATGCGGGCCCCGAGGCAAAATTCGGCCTCCATCCCGATCAGGTCCTGGAGGCCTATCGCGCCGCCAAGGAGGCAGGCGTCAAGCGCTTCGGCGCTCACATGATGCCCGGATCCTCCATCCGCGATCCGGAATACTTCGGATATGTCACCGGACTCCTCATGGATCTGGTGGGACGCGCCGGCAAAGAACTCGGCATCAATTTCGAGTTCATCGATCTGGGCGGCGGACTGGGAATCCCCTACAAGCACGAGGACGCGCCCCTGGATATCGATGCGGCCGCCAAGCGCGTGGCCGAGGTCTTCCAGCAGAAGATCCAGGAATACGGCCTGAAGCCCCCGCGTCTCATGATGGAGCCCGCGCGGTACTTCGTGGGCGACGCCGGATACATCATCGGACGAGTCCATACGGTGAAGGACTCCTACAAGCGGATCATCGGCACCGACATCGGCATGAATGTGCTGGCACGACCCGCCCTCTCCGGCGCATCCCCCCACATTTACGTGAATCGACGGGAAGCCGAGGAGCGCGTGCCACTGAATCTCTGCGGACAACTCTGCGAAAACACCGATCTGTGGGTCCGCGATCGCTCGCTGCCCAAGGACACCGGCGTGGGCGATCTGGTGGTGGTGGAGAATGCCGGCGCATACGGCTACGCCATGAGCTACCAGTATAATGGACGACTCCGCCCCGCCGAGGTCCTGGTCAATGGCACTCACCACGAACTCATCCGTCGTGCCGAGACCTTCCAGGATCTGGTGGAACCCATGATGATCCCCGAATACCTCACAAGACAGTAAATTCTCCCCCATAACACACGCCGCTCCCAAAAAAAAGAGCGGCGTTTTTCACAACCACACTAGAAAATCCGACCCCCGCGGCGTATTTACTCATAGACAGCGCGTTCTTCTCCTAAAATCCCAGCGCCCCTCCCATTGCGGGAAAAAGCTACTTATGGGAAGAATAACGAAAGGACGGGGACTGCGCCCCCGCTCCCCACGCTACGGCGCCTTTGCACCGTAAGTATCTAGCAATTAGCGGGTAGCAGCTAGCCTATAAGGTGCCTGCGGCGCTCTTCCGCCGCTAAGACGGCGGTACCATTCTGGCTAGCCATGCATTGCACATTGCATTGTAGCTCTAGGCAAAACTCTTAATTCCTAATTTTCAATTGCGGCGCACTCTGGCGCCGCTTAACGCACGCGCCGGTAAATTCCGGCGCGGGGTTTCGCCGCGCGAAACCCTGGCCTAACTTCCTCCTTCCTCCTTGCGGCGCACTCTAGCGCCGCTTAACGCACGCGCCGGTAAATTCCGGCGCGGGGTTTCGCCGCGCGAAA
>CAZMWS010000229.1:0-3138 GCA_964570085.1 uncultured Lentisphaeraceae bacterium
AGGCCAGCTGGACGGCGCGGGTGGAGAGTTCGCCGGTGCGGGGCAGGGCGCCGGTGAGACGTCCGGTGATGCGGGGATCGCCGAAGAGCCCGCGGAGGATATCCTCGACGACGGGCATGCCCTCTTCGATCACCAGGATCTTCTCGCATTCGTCGAGGAGGCGGCGGATCTTCTTGCGGGGGAGGGGATACTGTGAGAGCTTGAGGACGGGGTGCGGGCACTTGCCCTGGTAGGCCTCCATGAGGTAGTTGTATCCGATGCCGCAGGCCAGGATGCCCAGGGACTTGTCGGCGCCGTCAAAGTATGCATTGAAGGGGGAGTCCTCGCTTTCCTGGCGGAAGGCGTCCTGTTTGGCGAGCAGGGCGTTGTAGTTCGCTTTTGCGATGGCGGGCAGCAGGACGAACTTCTTGGGATTTTCGGGGAAGTGGATTTCGTTCTGGGGTCGTGCGGAGTCGGCGAGCTTCACGTCGGCGCGGGAGTGTGAGAGGCGTGTGGTGAAGCGGACCAGGACGGGTGTCTGGTATTTTTCGGAGAGTTCGAAGGCGTAGGCGGGCAGATCGTATGCCTCCTGCTGGGTAGCGGGCTCCATGACGGGGATCATGGCGAATTTGCCGTAGAAGCGGCTGTCCTGCTCATTCTGGGAGGAGTGCATGGAGGGATCGTCGGCCACGGTGACCAGGAGTCCGCCGTTTGCGCCGGTGATGGCGGAGTTCATGAAGCCGTCGGCGCAGGCATTGAGTCCCACGTGTTTCATGCAGGCGATGGCGCGCTTGCCCATGTAGCTGGCGCCGATGGCCTCTTCCATGGCGGCCTTCTCGTTGCAGGACCACTGGCGGTGGATCTTGCGTTCCGCGGCCAGGGGGGACGCCTGGAAGTACTCCATGATTTCGGTGGAGGGGGTCCCGGGATATGCGTAGCAGGCGGAGATGCCGGCGTCCATGGCGCCTTGTGCGTAGGCTTCGTCGCCCAGAAGGAGTTTGGTGGTTGTCATGGCGGTGTGTGGTGAATGGTGTTGTGTTGCGATCAAGAGAAGGGGTGTCGTGCGCTGAGGGCCTGTGCCAGGGTGGGGGCATCGGCGTATGCCAGATCGGCGCCGGTGGGCACTCCGATGGCCAGCCGCGTGATGGTGAGTCCCTCGCGCTGGAAGTCGTCCATGAGGAGTTTAGCGGTGGCCTGTCCCTCCACGTCGGTGCTGGTGGCCAGAATGAGCTCCTTGACCTCCGGATTCTGGAGGCGTTCGCCTAATGCGTGCCAATGGAGGTGTTCCGGGGTGACTCCGGAGAGTGGGGAGAAGCGTCCGCCCAGGACGTGATAGAGGCCCTTGTAGCAGCCGGTGCGCTCCAGGACGGGCACCTGTGGGGCGGTCTCCACCACGCAGATCTTTGTGCGATCGCGATTTTCGGAAGCGCAGATTTGGCAGAGTCCGCCGCCCTCGGTGTAGAAGCCGCAGACGGGGCAGGGCGTCACCTGTTGCTTGAGGGTGGCCAGCTCCTCCGCCAGCGCGGCCAGGTCGCTCTCCTTCCAGCGCAAGAGCTCCCACACATGGCGCAATGCCGTCTGGGATCCCACGCCGGGGAGCTTTCGCAGGCGCGCGACCAGCCGTTCAATGGGTGTCGGGAGCTTGATTTCCATGGAGGAGGAGGGAAGGGGTGTATGCGGTCTAGAGGGGGATCACGCCGTCATAAGGCTGTGTGCCCAGGGAGGCGGCCACCTGCTTCACTGCGGGGCGCTCGGAGAGGGCCTTGAGCTCCTCTTTGGTGGCGCGGCGATAGTTTGTGCCCGCGATGGCCTGGTATTCCTCACGGGGAGAATCCTGGGAGAGGAGCGCCTGGACACCGGCAGAGACGCCCCCCTCCGCAGACACGGCAGAGTCCACCGACGCATTCTGCCAAGCCCATTTGTCACTCGACTCCACGGGAGAGTCACTCCCCTCCATGCCCTCGCCATTCAATAACGCCGGCGGAATCTCCATGGGGGAGTCATCTTGCGCTACAGGGGCTTGTGTAGGGGGTGGAGCAGATGCAGGTGCTGGTGCAGGGGCTTCTGCCACCACAGGAGTAGGTGCAGATGCAGGCGCGGGGGGCACTTCAGCCGCAGCCTCAGGTTTCACCTCGGGCTTTGGGACTTCCGTAACCACGGGTCTCGGGGGCTCGGGAGCGGGTGCAGGTGCAGGCCTCGGGGGCTCTGCTGTCACTGCCACTGGCGTCGGCTTGGGTTCCGGTCTAGGTGTTTCAGCTACTACGGGTGCGGGGGCCGGTTCCGGTGGTGGTGCCTGGAGGACTGGTGGTGGTGTAGTGAGAGTCGGGGGGACTCGTGGGGTCACATTCTCCTTTGGGATGAGGCCGCTGATGACATTGAGGTGTGTGAGGATATCGTCGAGGGAGGTGCTGTGGATCTCGTTGACGAGTTGGGTCACCAGGACCTCCAGTGCCATGCGCTTATTGAGGCACTGCTTGAAAGAGCGTTCCTGGGGGATGATGGTCGCCAGGAGCCGTCGGGGCAGCGCGGGATCGACGGAGCGCGCGAGCTGTTGGAAATACTGGACTTCCTCGGGGACCAGCTCCAGGTATTTTGCGGCGTCTTTGCAGGAGCCCGACAGCATGAGATTCCGGAGGAATTCGGTCAGTGCGTCATAGACCTGTTCCAGATCGCGCCCGCTATCGGCGAGTTCGCCGATCATTTCCAGGGAGCGTGAGAGGTCGTTGAAGAGGATTCCCTGGGCGATCTCGCGGATTTCGGTGCCGGAGGCCAGTCCGAAGATCTGGATGACATCGCTTTCGCGGATGGTCTCCTCGGGGGTGGTTCCGCCGCAGAAGGAGATGATCTGGTCCAGCGTGGAGAGCGCGTCGCGCATTCCGCCATTGGCGGCGCGTGCCACGGCGGCGAGCGCCTGGTCTTCCACGTAGAGCTTCTCGGCGTTGGCGATCTCGCGGAGGCGGTTGACGATGAGCGGGACGGGGATTCGCCGCAGATCGAAGCGCTGGCAGCGGGAGATGATGGTGGGCAGGACCTTATGGACCTCTGTGGTCGCGAAGATGAACTTGATGTAGGGCGGGGGCTCTTCCAGGGTCTTCAGCAACGCATTCCACGCCTGGGGCGTGAGCATGTGCACCTCGTCCATGATATAGATCTTGAAGG
>CAZMWS010000230.1:0-3131 GCA_964570085.1 uncultured Lentisphaeraceae bacterium
CTGGTGCGCTTCCGGTAGAATCCCCCTGCGCGCGCTTCTTTTCGAATACCCCTTTTTGCGAATTTTTCTCTCTTCTCCCATGGAACCCGAATACGACATTGTGGTGGCCGGCGGCGGCCTAGGTGGTCTCACTGCGGCCAATCGTCTTGCGCGGGCGGGGCATCGTGTGTTGCTGGCGGAACAGCATATCCAGCTGGGCGGCCTGGCTACCTCCTTCCGTCGCCGGGGGCATATCTTCGATGTGGCGCTCCACGGCTTCCCCTTCGGCATGAAGAAGAGCCTCCGAAAATATTGGGGGAAGGATTTGGCGGATCAGGTGATTCAGGTGAAGTCCATCCGCTTTCACAATCCCCAGTATCGGCTGGAGTCCACCTTTGATACCCAGGACTTTTCTCGGAAGATGGAGGAGGACTTCCGGATTCCGCGGGAGAATGTCCAGGCATTTTTTGCGGATGTGGCGGCCATGAACTACTACGACGACCAGTCCATGACCACGCGGCAGTTCTTCCAGAAGCATTTTCCGGGTCGCACGGATGTATGGCGCTTCCTCATGGAGCCCATCTCCTACGCCAATGGTTCCACTCTGGATGAACCCGCCATCTCCTACGGCATTGTCTTTGGCAACTTCATGAGCCAGGGCGTGTATACCTTCCTGGGTGGCACCGACCGCATGTTGGACATGATGCGGGAGGAGCTCGCGCGCAATGGCGTGGAAGTGCGCCTGGGTGCGCGGGTGGAGCGGGTGCTCTTTGATGGCGGTCGTGTGCAGGGCGTGGTCTTGGATGGCCGGAATGTGGGTTGCCGCGCGGTGGTCTCCAATGGCTCGCTTTTCCGGACTGCCTTTGAATTGGCGGGACGGGAGTTGCTTAGCCCGGAGTATGCCGCGGGATTGGAGGCGGTCCGACCCTCCACCTCCTCCTGCCAGGTCTATCTGGGAATCAAGCCCGGCGAGAAGATCCCCTACATTGGCGATCTGGTCTTCCATTCCACATACCCCGAATTCGACGCGGCGGCGCTCTGCGCTCCCAAGCCCACCAGCCGCACCTTCTCTGTGTACTACCCCGAATTGCGTCCTGGCAGCAGCGAGTGTTCTGTGGTGGCGTCTATGAATGCGCGCTATCAGGATTGGGAGGGGCTTTCTCCGGAGGAGTATGCCGCCCGCAAGGCGGCATTGGTGGAGGACGCCTTCGGGACGGTGGAGGAGTACATCCCCAACATCCGGAAGATCACGGACTATGTCTGCGCCGCCACGCCAAAGACCTTCCAGCGCTACACCGGACACGTCTATGGCGCGACATTCGGCACGAAATTCGAGGGTCTGCACTACTCCCAGGATCTGCCGAAGCAGGTGCCCGGGCTCTTCCATACGGGTTCCGTGGGAATCATCATGTCCGGCTGGCTGGGCGCCGTCAACTACGGCATCATCGTGGCCAACGAGGTAGACAAGTATTTGGCGTCGCTTTCCTAGCGCAGCACGAGGAGGCACGAGTTTTCTATGGAACAGGAGAATTGGAATCGTCTGGAGAAGCTGGCGCCCTTCGCGGTGCGCGCGGGGTTGGTGGAGACTGGCCGGCAGCGGCTGCAGCAACATCGCAATAAGCTGGCGTTCCTGCTGCTTACGGAGGACCTCTCGGAGAATTCCAAGAAGGAATTCCTGCGGGATTTTGCGTGTCCCATCTATCAGGCGCTCACGATGGAGGAGCTGGAGCGACTCTTTCCTTTCCATGGAACGAAGGCGCTGGGCTTCCGGCGCGGCCCCCTGGCGGTCAGCATCCAGCAGTGTCTGAAGGGGACGATGCTCCATGTGGAGAATCTCCGCGAAGTCGCGATGCCTGAGGCGCCCCAGGTGGTCCTCTTTGGCGCCGGCTCCTCGGGGGTGCGCCATGCGCGGCTCTGGCGGGATGCGGGCGCGCGGGTAGTGGGCTTTGTGGAGGAGTCCCCGGAGCGGCTGGCGCAGTGTGGTTCGCGTCTGAAGGAGGGGCTCCGATATGAGCCCGAGGGCTCTTTGGATCCCGAGGAACTTCTGGAGCGCCTCGCTCCGCAGATCGTGGATGTGTGCCTCCCTGTGAGTCTCCATTACCAGGGATGCCATCTGGCGCTCCGGAAGGGCTGCCATGTGATCTGCAAGGCGCCTTTCCTGGACGAGGAGGGGGATACCCCGAAGTCCATCCGCAAGCAGCGCGAGGCGCTCCTCTCTCTGGCGGCGCGGCGTCAGCGGCTTTTGGGGATTGCGCAGACGGAGGAGTCTGTGGCGCTTTTTGCGCAGGGGAGGGCGACTCTCCCGGAGAGCCCTTCACCAGAAGCGAAGGAGAGTGAGTAGCGAGGACGCTATGAGGACCGTCGAAAAGGACGGTCCTTTTTTTGTTTTGTGCGGGATTCTGCTGGAAAATGCGTCGCGAGACGCGTATTATCTCTGCAGGCGCGAAAAATCCGGTTACCTTTCCCTCCGAAAGTCGCCTCCGGTTGCGGAGGCCGGCACAATCCCGGATTTTTCCCCTCACGATTCCCCCAAGAACATAGGAGCAGAACATGAAACGCACTCTTCTCGCCATCTTCGCCCTTTGCGCATGCCTCGCCGTCACTGGCTGCGTGGTCGTTGACGAACCCCATCACAACAAGCGCAGCCGCGACAGTGTGATGCTCGAGCGCAAGCATGATCCCGGCAAGGGCGCCCCCAAGGCCCCCAACCACAAGGTGGAGCCCGCCAAGCCCGGCAGGCCGGCACCCGGCAAGCCCGGCAACATGAATCCCGGCAAGCCCGGCAAGATGGAGCCCGGTCGCAACTTCTAGTCCCCCTCTTAGTCACTCTCCCCTAACCATAAGGAGCCGTCTATGAAACGCAACCTTCTCGCCATCCTCGCTCTCGGCGTGAGCCTCGTGAGCACGGGCTGCATTGTCGCCGATGTCCCTCCTGACGGATATCATCGGGATCGTGCGGAATACGACTTCCACTACGGATATGGGGAGGGCGGCCATCGCCGCGCTCCCGAGCCCCCGAAACACCGCGTGGAGCCCCCGAGACCGGACAAGCCCCATAAGGTGGAGCCCCCGAGACCGGACAAGCCCCATAAGGTGGAGCCCGTAAGACCGGACAAGCCCCATAAGGTGGAGCCCGCAAGACCGGACAAACC
>CAZMWS010000231.1:0-1991 GCA_964570085.1 uncultured Lentisphaeraceae bacterium
CTGCGAAACCCTGGCCTAACTTCCTCCTTCCTCCTTTCTCCTTCCTCCTTTTTTTTGCCGCCTGCGGCCAAAAAACCGTGTATGCGGAGGGGAAAGGCGTGGTGTGGGAGTCATATTAACGGCTGATTTCCGTGGCAACCATGGAATTATCATTTTCCAGGCAGGGGAGGCGCGTTTTTTGTGCTTCTTTTTCTGCCCGAGTGCCGGCGAGGCAAGTTCTCCCGGTGAGCAAGCCATTTTTTGCAGCGAGGTATAGAGACAATGTCACTGCCGCTTCTTTTGCCGGAGGGGTATCGTCCCCTTCTGGACGAGTTGGCCACGGAGGTGGCCATCCGGAAGATCAAGGAGTCCTTCCAGAACAACCTGGCCTTTGAGCTCCATTTGCAGCGTGTCACGGCGCCGCTTTTTGTGCAGTCGGGCACGGGCATCAACGATGATTTGAATGGCGTGGAGAAGCCGGTGTCCTTCACCATCCAGGCGGTGGGCGGTTGCCGCGCCGAGATCGTCCATTCTCTGGCCAAGTGGAAGCGGATGAAGCTGGGGTCCATGCGGATGCCGGCGGGACGCGGAATCTACACGGACATGAATGCGATTCGTCCGGACGAGGATCTGGACAATTTGCATTCGCTGTATGTGGACCAGTGGGACTGGGAGAAGGTCGTCACTCGTGAGGAGCGGAATCTTGAGACTCTCCAGGGGACCGTCCGGAGGATCTACTACGCGCTGCGTCGTACGGAGGACATGATTTGCCGGGATTATCCGGCGCTGAAGCCCTTCCTGCCCGAGGAGATCCACTTCCATTTCACCGAGGACCTGGAGGCCGCCATGCCCAACGCCACTCCCAAAGAGCGGGAGGACGCGGTGTGCAAGCGGGATGGCGCGGTCTTCTTGATTGGCATCGGCGGCGAGTTGCCTTTGAGCGGCAAGCCCCACGATGGCCGTGCGCCGGACTACGATGACTGGATCACGCCCAGCACCCCGGGACACCGTGGTCTGAATGGCGATATCCTGGTGTGGAATCCCGTGTTGGGGCGGTCCTTCGAGATTTCCTCCATGGGCATCCGGGTGGACCAGGAGTCGTTGTTGCGGCAGTTGTCGTTGCGTGGTCAGGAGGCCCGTCTGGAGCTCTCCTTCCACAAGAAGCTGATGGCTGGTGAATTGCCCCTGACCATGGGAGGCGGTATTGGCCAGAGCCGTCTGTGCATGCTACTGTTGCAGAAGGCGCACATTGGCGAGATCCAGAGCAGCATCTGGCCGGAAGAGATGATTCGTCTCTGCCGGGAGCACAACATCCCCCTGCTATAGGGGATTCGACTAGCGAGTCGGCGTATGGCGTCCCGGAGGGTATTTCCCCCGGGGCGTAATCTGCGGAGGGCACGGGAAATCTCCTCCGTGGGACACGAGGCGGGAACCATTGGCGTGCGGGAATCGTCCATGCGGATTGCATTTGACGCGTGCGCCCTCTTCCCATTCATGCAAGCGTAGTGGCCGTCGTTTTGAGGCGGCCGGAATTCCTTCCCTTTTGGTGTGAAAAACCGTCTTCGCGCGCGTACAGGAGCGCGCGGGAAGCGTGGTCGCACCGTTGTTTTTCTACCGTTGCCGGCAGTCCCAGACACAGGCGGGGCGATCCGGCGGCGCTATCAGGTAAAACCATTTTTTTTTGAGAATCCACGACCATGAGCAAACGCATTTGTCCCGAAGCCATCCAATGGATGCTCCGGCGCTATGAATTCCGGGATTTCAACAACGCGCTGAACAACGATCCCGCGGTGAAGCAGGCGCTGACCCGCGGCGGATTCACCCTGAGCGAGCGGAATTTCCGCCAGGAAAAGACCACCCGGAGAATCCTGGTGGTGCTCCAGAAGCACGACGAGTTCGCGCACTACTTCGCCTTGAATCTGGCGGGAATCTTCGCCTGCCTGGAGAAGATGCTGCAGGCCCCCAAGGAGACCCGAAACGCCCAGGCGGCGTGGCTGGAGAAATACTGGCGG
>CAZMWS010000231.1:2001-3098 GCA_964570085.1 uncultured Lentisphaeraceae bacterium
GGATCCCCGCACGCTGGCACTGGTTTTCTGCCAGCTGCAGATGTATCCCCGACTCCAGAGGCTGGGCGCACTGCTGCTGAAGGCGCCCTCCTTCTGGCGCGGAAAGAAGAATCCCACCACCCCCCGGAAGGAAAAGACGGTCCGCGTCGTCCCCCCGGAGCCACTCTCACTCTTCGTCGCTGAAGAAAATGCCAAGCGCGAGGCGGAGAATGCCCAGCGACAGGAGTGCGTGAAGAAGAAGCAGGAGAATGCCCCGAAACCGGCGGAAATTCCGGCGGCTGTGGCAGCGGAGAGCGCGCCCGCGATCGTGGAGGCGGCCACCGTGGAGAGTGCGCCTGCGTCGGTCGCGCCGGTGTCGCAGGGGCTGTTGCCCTTGACGAAAAGCCATGAGGCGGCGGTGGTGGCGCCGGTTGCGCCCGCGGTGGTGCCGGGGATTGTCCCGCTGGTGTCATCGGCTCCGGCGGGGGCTGTTACCTCCGAGCCCGCGGCGGCGGAGGCTGCGGAGGTTGAGGAGCCTGTGCCTGAGGAATCCGCGCCGGTTGCGGCGCCTGCTGGGGAGGCTGTGGTATCTCCTGTGAAGGAGGTCGAGAAGTGGCGGGACTCCAGCGATGTCCAGGAATTGAAATCGATGTTGTCCAAGGCCCGTCAGCGCAATGGCGAGTTGTCGCGAGAGAATGACGCTCTGCGGAAGAAGGCCCGGACCCAGGAGGAGTTGCGTGCGAAGGCGCAGCGTCTGGATGGTGAAGAGAAGGCGCGGATGCAGAAGGAGCTCTCGGAGATCCGTGACGACTTCGATGATGCCATTGACGAATTGCGGGACCAGTTCCAGGAGACTCAGCGGTTGCAGATGGCCTCCTTCTATACCGAGGCACTGGGCATCCATCCGGAGCAGCTGGCGTTGTTGACGGAGTCCGTGGACACTGGAAAGAACCTGGAGGAGCGCGCGAATCGACTGCTGGCAAAGCAGCGTGAGCGCGACAAGACCTTCGGCGTCTACCAGAAGCTCCGGGATCAGGAGCAGCGCCTGGATCGGTTGCTGACGCGGGTCCGTGAGGCGCTGGAGGAATCCCTTTCTGTGGAGCCCGGCATGACGGAGC
>CAZMWS010000232.1:0-3096 GCA_964570085.1 uncultured Lentisphaeraceae bacterium
CGTGTTCCCGGACGCGTCCGGAGGGCAGCGAATTCACGTTTGCGGAGATCGCCTGGACCACCTCGGCGGTCGTGAGACCGGCGCCCTCTACGAGATCGCGATCCAGCTCCACATGGATCTCGCGTTCATTGCCGCCCACGATGGTGACGCTTCCCACGCCGGAGATCATGGAGAACTGATCGGCCAGCGTATTGTCCACGTAGTCGTATTTTTCTTCCAGGGTGGCGTCGCCGGTGACCGCCAGCTTGACCACGCTGGTGGCATTGATATCGATCTTCTGGATGACGGGCCGTTCTGCGTCATCGGGGAGGTCCTCCAGGCATCCATCCACCTTTTCGCGGACATCCACGGCGGCGATATCCACATCCGTGCCTAGCTGGAACTCCAGCCGGACCACGCAGGCATTCTCCAAACAGGTGGATTCCACGTGCTTCAGTCCATCCAAGGAGGACACGGCGTCCTCGATATGCTTCGCCACATCCTTTTCCATGTCCTCGGGGGTGGCGCCCACCCAGGTGGTGGTGACGGTGACGTAGGGGATATCGGTGGCGGGGAGATTCTCCAACGAGAGCTTCCGGTAACTATTCAAGCCCAATCCCACCAGAGCGATAAGCAGACAGGATACGGCCACGGGCCGCTTGGTTGATGCATCTGCAAGAAACATTGCTGGATCCTCCCGACTACTTCGTATGGACGGCATCGCCATCCTGGATCATATACTGTCCTTCCACCACAATGGGGAGATCCGCCGAGAGCCCCTCGCCTCGCACTTCCACCACGCCATCCTGGGTGATGCCCTCCTCCACCGGCAACGACACCGCACGGCCATCCTCCACGCGATAGAGCAATAGCCCGGAGGTGCGCCGAACGGGAACCGCCAGCGGGACGCCGAAGCCGTGGGATTTTTCCAATGCCACAGAGACCTCCACCAACTGCCCGGGCACCAGGGCCTCGCCCTCCCCCACCGTCAATTCGCCACGCACCTGGAAGGTCCGCAGGCTGGACTGGATCAGCGGGCTCTTGTCGGTGACCAGGATGGTCTTCTTGGCGCCATCTTCATTTTCCACCAGCAGCTCGGTCTTGCCGGGGATGATCTTCGCGTAGTATGCCGCGGGGAGGAATGCCACTACTCGGAGGGAAACGGGATCCAGGAGCTTGAAGACGGGCGCCTCGGCGCGGACCTCCTCGCCGGGCTCCTGAAGACGGGCTGCGACGCATCCGGAGATCGGCGCCAGGATGGTGCAGTCCTCCAGGTTCTTTTTCGCGATGGAGAGGGATGCCTCGGCCAAGCGGACCTGCGCTTCGGCAGCAGAGAGATTCGCCTTTGCCAAGGAGAGATCCGCGGAGGATGCCTCGTAGTTCAGAGTATAAGTCTCTAATTCATTGGAGGAGACCGTCTTTTTCTCGAAGAGCCTCCGGAAGCGCTCCACATCCAGGGAGGCCTTGTGGAAGCTCGCCTGCGCCTTCTCCAGCTGCGCCTGAGCGACCGATACCGCGGACTGCCGGGCAGCCAGAGTGGCCTCGGACACCTCAACCTGATCCCGGTAGGTGCGATCATCCAAAGAAAAGAGCTTCTGACCCGCCTGGACTCGGTCGCCCACCTCAACGCAGACCTCTTTCAATGTGCCGCCCACGCGGGTGGAGACGGTGGTCTGATTCTTGGCCTCCAAGGTGCCCTTCAGAGTCAGATATCGGGTGAAATCCCGCTCCTGGAGCTGTCCCA
Organism: uncultured Lentisphaeraceae bacterium; assembly: GCA_964570085.1. Lineage (GTDB taxonomy): Bacteria > Verrucomicrobiota > Lentisphaeria > Oligosphaerales > Oligosphaeraceae > UBA1724. The sequence goes on from CAZMWS010000232.1 coordinate 1,724, forward strand.
ATTCCACCAGGGTGCCGGTGGAGGCGGAGTCATCGGCAAAGACTGCAGGGGTGGCGGTGGTTAGAAGCGCCAGAGCGAGAGAGAGGACTGCCAGACGGGAAGAGGTCATCTTATGGATTGACATTTTCGTTGTCTCCTAAAAAGCGTGTTGTCTGGAAAGAAAGGGTGTTAGCGGACCAGGAGTTCGGAGAGCTTCTCCTTCATGGGGTGCTCCTGGTCTTCGGGAGTCCAATGTTCGTCGGAGGGCGTCAAATCGCCGGTGGCCAGCTCCAGGCGCACCAGCGCGATATCCTTGACAAATGCGGTCTGGACCAACGCCAGATGCGCGTCGTCCATTTGTGCGCGGGCATCCAGCATCTTATAGAGGGGCTCCACGCCCTCCTCGAAGCGGGAGAGGAAGTCCTTGTAGCGCGCCTGCGCGGCATCGTAGTTCAGTTGCGCCAGGGCGCGCTGGCTATCGGCGTCCTGCAAATCGCGATCGGCGGAGATGACCTCCAGCATGACGGAGAGGGAGAGCTCCTCGCGCTGAAGCCGCGCGGCCTCCCGGCCCACCTTCGCGCTACGGTAGGAGGCGATCTTTTCGCCGCCCCGGAAGAGATCCATGGCCGCCGAGACTCCGCCATAGAGATTGGTGGCGCGGTCAGCGATGTCGTCACTGGTCCAAGTGCCATTGAGGAATCCGCCCACGGTGGGCAGGAAATTCACCAGCGCCATGCGGACCTGGTTCTCGGATTCCACGACCTGACGGTCCCGCAGAGAGAGCTCCGGTCGATGCGTCAGCGCGCGAAGCACGCGGTCCTGGAGGGCCTCCTGGGTTGCCTCACGGGGCTCGGTGGGATAGACGAGCCGGAGGCGAGAGGCCTCCAGCGGCGAAAGCCCCAGGGACTCCAGGAGCTGTCCACGGACCACGGCGAGCTCCCGGCGGGCTTCGTCCAAAGAGAGCTCCCGGGATCGCCACTGCGCCTGGGCGTTGGTGCACTCCCACGAAAGCACCTGCCCCTCCTCAAAGAGGGACGACACACGCTCATACTGGCTCTTCGTGGAAGCCACCTGGCTCTCCAATACCGAAATCCGGATTTCGCAGAGAAGTGCCTGGTAATAGAGTGTGGTGACCTGGGAGACGATCTCCTGACGCGCCAGATACTCGCTCAGAGTCTTGGATTGGCGATCCAGACGGCGGTTGGCATACAACAGCCAGGTCGCAGGCGCCACCAACGGCATCTCCACCCCCAACTTGCCACTCCAGCTCTCTTTGTCCGCCGTGGCAACGCCACGCATGGTCTGCTGATGACGCCAACCCGTCCAGCCACCACTCAAGGAGACCTTCGGGAGGAACTCCGCAAAGGAGGAATCCACATCCAACTCCGACAACC
>CAZMWS010000233.1:0-3079 GCA_964570085.1 uncultured Lentisphaeraceae bacterium
ACCCCCAAGACCAACACCTACACCGGTCTGCTCAGCGGACGCTCCGTCATTCCTCCCGCCTACGCCGAAATCAAGCCCATCCCCGCCACCACCGCCCCCGCCGCCCAGGAGACCCCGGTCTTCCAGGGCATTGGCGAAGAGAACGCCTTCGTGGTGCCCGGTCCCGAGCTGACCGAGCAGCCCGAGATTCAAGAGATCGAGGCCCCCGAGGGCCCCGAGGCTCCCGAGGCCCCCGCCGCTTCCGAGAACAAGGGATGGACTCTTCCTGCCGTGCCTGCCGGCGCTGCCGCCGCTGAGCCCGGAGAGGTCTACGTGGTCCGCGGAGGCGACAGCCTCTCCCGCATCGCCGCCACCCACGGCGTGAAGACCTCCGATCTGCTGGCCGCAAATCCCCAGGTCAAGAGCGCAGACAAGATCTTCGTGGGACAGAAGCTGAATCTGCCCGCCGGCGCAGTCTCCACCAGCCCCGTCAAGAAGGCCGATGCCAAGACCGCTCCCGCCGCCAAGGCCGCCGACAAGAAGAAGGCGCCCGCCGCTTCCGCTCAGCGCGAGAGCATCCCCGCTGACGGAAAATACACCGTGAAGTCCGGCGACTCCCTCTGGATTGTGGGACACCGCTTCGGCGTGAAGACCGACGACATCCGCCGCTGGAATGACCTCTCCTCCGATACCCTCCAGGTGGGACAGATCCTCAATCTCACCGGCGCCGCCGCTCCCGAGGCCCCCAAGGCGGCCCCCGCACCCGTCGCGGCTCCTGTCGCGGCACCCGTGGTTGATGCCACTTCCGCCGAGCCCCTGCCGCCCGTGGAGGCACCCGTCGTCGTGGACGAGGCACCCGCTCCCGCCCCCGCGCCCTATCTGGAACACGCCGTGGGCATGGGCGAGACCCTGGAGAGCATCGCCTCCATGTACGAGACCACCGTGGAGGCCATCAAGCAGGCCAATCCCCAGGTGAAGACCAACGCCGACCTGAAGGACGGCTCTGTCCTCCAGATCCCCAGCGCTTTCTAAGAATCCCCCGACCGCCCGCGTTGCCTCGACGACCTTTCCGGGAAAACGCATCTCGGGAGGGCGGTCCAGGCAAGGGCGGTTATAGTACCCCGCTGACTTGACGGCGGACCCCGCGAGGGATCCGCGCCATTTCCTCCCCCAAAAACAAATCCCTCCCTCCTCTCCGGCGCATACCCGCAGCGGAGGGGTCAAAACAAAGTCCAAGGAACCACAGCGATGATTGTCACCACGAAGGAACTCTTCAAGCAGGCCTACGGCAAGTACGCCATCGGCGCCTACAACATCAACAATCTGGAGCAGTGCATGGGCCTCTTCCGCGGTAACATCGCGAGCCAGGCTCCCTTCATCATCCAGATCTCCAAGGGAGCGCGCAGCTACACTAACAAGCTGATGCTCGAGGGCATCATCCGCGCCGCCGACCAGGTCTTCCCCGAGGCAATCTTCGCTGTGCATCTTGACCACGGCGACGAGGCCACCTGCATGGACTGCATCGAGTCCGGCTTCTACAGCTCCGTCATGATCGACGCCTCCAGCAAGCCCTTCGAGGAGAATGTGGCCATCACCAAGCGCGTTGTCGACGCCGCCCACGCTAAGGGTCTGGTTGTCGAGGCCGAGCTGGGTCAGCTGGGTGGTGTTGAGGAGCACGTGAAGGTCTCCGAGAGCGACGCCAAGCTCACCGATCCCGATCAGGCCAAGGAGTTCGTCGAGCGCACTGGCGTGGACAGCCTGGCTTGCGCCATCGGCACCAGCCACGGCGCCTTCAAGTTCTCCGGCACCCAGGGACTCCACTTCGACGTCCTGGAGCAGATCCAGAAGCGCCTGCCCAACTTCCCCCTGGTCATGCACGGTTCCAGCTCCGTGCCCCAGGACGAGGTGCGCCGCATCAACATCGCCGGCGGTAAGCTGGCCGGTGCCAAGGGCGTCGATGCCGATCAGTTCCTGCCCGCCGCCAAGCTGGGCGTGACCAAGATCAACATCGATACCGATGGTCGTCTGGTGTGGTGCCGCGTCCACCGCGAGCACTTCATCCTCCATCCCGAGGACTTCGATCTGCGTCCCGCCGGTAAGGAGTTCATGGCCGCTTATGCCGAGTTCATCGCTGCCAAGAACGTGAAGCTGGGTTCCGCCGGACAACTCGAGAAGGTCCGCGCCGCCCTGAAGGCATAGTAAGACGCGCCAGGCGGGAGAGGAGACCCATTTCTCTCCCGCTTTCGCTGACCATCCGCGCTTTTCCGGTTTTTCCGGGAGGGCGCGGATTTCTTGTTTTGTGGAGGACACGTGAGCCCTCTTCGTAAAACGTGTATGGAAGCGGCATCGCGTGCGTACGCGATAATGATAGGAATATAGGATCCATGGAAGAGAGCTTTTTTCCCGGTTGGATGCCCCAGGAGAATCCCTACCGCCTGGTGGCGCTGGATATCGGAAATACGCTGATTCAGCAATACCGCCCCGGGCTCTATCGCACGCTGGGACTCCCCGAGGACGGCGGCGGCGTGGATCTGGGAGTGGAGCCCTTCTGCCCCGCATTCCAGCAATTCCTGGAGGGACGCATCTCCCAGGAGGAATACCTGGAGGACTTCTGCCGACGCTTCCCCGGTCGCTGGACGAAAGAGCAGATCCGATTGGCACACGAGGAATACCTCCGGCCTGCGCTACCCGGAATGCCGGAGCTGATCCATAAGATGGCCGATACCGGCTCGCACTTCGTCTTCTTCACCGATATCAATACCATTCACTTTCCACGCTTTCGTCAACTGACGAAGGGCATCTTCGATTTCATCCAGGATGCCGTCCGCAGCGACGAGGTCCATGCATTGAAGCCCTCGCCAGTGATGTTCCGCGCCTTCGAGGAGCGTTACGGCAAGCCGGATCTCTATTTGGATGACCGTGCGGATTTGATCCAGGGCGCCCGTCAGTGGGGCTGGAATGCGGTGCAAGCGGGGGATGCCCGTCGATTGAAGACGGTGCTTTTCCCCGAGGATAAATAGCCTGCGAATCTGGGGGGGGCTTCCGATATGGGAGGGCCCCCACTTTTCTATTTCTCGCTCTTCGCCTTGTGCGCCATGAG
>CAZMWS010000234.1:0-3072 GCA_964570085.1 uncultured Lentisphaeraceae bacterium
GGATCTCGGACGGGTCTTCTTGACCACCGACGAAGTCCGCCAGCGCGCCTGGTTCAATGGGGAGGAGTGCGTGTTGTTGTCCATTGTGAAGAAGGGCGAGGCCAACACGGTGAAGCTGGTGGATGCCTGCCGCAAGAAGGTGTCTGAACTCCAGGGGACTCTCCCGGGCGGCATGAAGCTCCAGATGGTCTCCGACGAGGCCACCTCCATTGAATCCACTGTCTCCTCCACATTGGGCGACATCGTGGGCGGAATCATCCTGTGCGCGGCGATCCTCTTCCTCTTCCTGGGTGATTTGCGCACCACGCTCATCGTCTGCGTCTCCATGCCCCTGACCATCATCTGCAGTTTCTTCTTCATGCAGCTGGCAGGACAGTCCCTCAACACCGTCACTCTGGTGGCCATCGGACTCTCCGTGGGAATCCTGGTCTCCAATTCCATCGTGGTGCTGGAGAATGTCTCCACCTGGATGGAGAAGTGTTCCGATCCCTGGGAGGCCGCCAACCGCGGCACCAGCGAGATGGCGATCTCCGTCTTCGCCTCCGCCGGCACTAACGTGGTCGTCATGCTCCCCCTCACGACCATGTGGAGTCTGGTGGGACAGGTCCTGAAGCCCTTCGCCCTGACTACCCTCATCGTCAATGTGGTCTCGATCTTCATCTCCTTCACGCTGACGCCCATCCTCTGCGCAGTCCTTCTGAAACCCAAGAGCCAGAGACGCCAGAACGCCTTTACTCGCCTCATGGACAAGTGGATCGGACTCATCCGGAAGCTTGGCGAGCGATACTCCGCCATGATGGGATGGGCTGCACGCCGCCGCTGGCTCTGCCTGGGCGTCACGCTCCTCTGCATCGGACTCTTCTTCCTCGCCATGTTCCAGGCTCGCTCCCTGGGATTCACCATGATGGAGACCTCCGACAAAGGAAAGATGATGGTCTCCCTGGAATATCCTGTCAACTACGATCTGGATGCCACCTGTAAACGCGTCACCGCACTGGCTGACGAATTCCGCACCACGCTCTCTGATCTGGAAAATTGCGCGGTCTCCGTGGGAAAGCGCGATACTGCGGGCGAGGGCGTCACCGAGGCCGTCTATGTGGCGCAGATCGACTTGAATTTCAAGAGCAAGCTGGAGCGTTCCTGGACCCTGGAACAGCGCATTGCGGAGGTGCAGAAGCGCATGGAGAAGGAGCCCGGCGTCTTCTATATGGTCACTGCAACCTCCGATATGGGCGGCATCTCCACGCCCGTCAAGTTCAGTATTTCGGGAAAGGACCTCACGGTTCTGGAAAACGCCGGCCGAAAGACCCTCGCATTGGCAAAGGAACTCCCCGGAATCTCCACCGTGGACGCCACGGTCCGTGAAGGAAAGCCCCAGATCCTGGTGACGCCGAAGCGCACCGAGATGCGTGACGCCGGGATCTCCTCCTCCGTCCTGGGATCCATCCTTCGCGGAAATCTTGAGGGCATCGAGGCCGCACTCTACAAATCCGGCGACCGCTCCTACGACATCCGCGTGAAATATGCCGAGAAACCCGGCATGGACCAGGTGGCGAAATTCCTGCTTCCCGGCGGGGATGGCCATCCTGTGCTGCTGGGCAGTGTGGCGGATGTGACCACCCGCGCCATTCCCGTCATGATCAAGCGCAAGGACAAGGAGCGCGTGGTCTGGGTCAGCGGAACCCTCGCCGAGGGCGCCGCCCTCCAGAGCGTGGAAAACGAGCTCTTCCAGAAGATGGAGGAGACCGGCGCTCTGCCGCCCGGATATCGCCATGAGGCCTCCGGCGACGCCGAATATCTGGCTGATGCCATGGCGGACTTCGGAGAGGCAATCCTCCTGGCGGCATTCCTCACATACCTGACCATCTGCGCCATCATGGAGTCCTTCACACGGCCCTTCCTGATCCTCCTGACACTTCCCTTCGGTCTTATGGGAGTGATCTGGGGACTCCTCCTCAGCGGCTGGAATATCGATATCCTGGTCATGCTGGGAGCCCTGATGCTCATCGGCGTGGTGGTGAATGCCGCCATTCTCATTGTGGATCGATATGCTACTCTGAAGAAAACCGGCCTGGATTCCCGGGAGGCGATGGTCCAGGGTGCCGGAGAGTCCTTCCGTGCAGTGCTCATGGTCATTCTCGCCAGCGCACTGGGAATGCTCCCCATTGCACTCTCCACCGCCGTGGGAAGCGAACTGCGCGCCGGCATCGGCGCCGCCTCCACCGGCGGCGTCGCAGTCGCCGGAATCCTCACTATCTTCGCACTCCCGCTGATCCACTGCCTCTTTGCAAAGAAGGGCAGTAGCGAAAAGTAGAAAGCAGGGATTCGAGGGGGGATAGTTATATTTTCCGCACCGCCAGGAATGCCCCCTGCGCCTACTACTGCGCCACCCACCGGGGTGTTATTTGGGCAGGCGCCTTGTTGCTGAAGACTACCAAAGGGGGGCGGGACTTCCGCCACCCGGCCCCCCTTGTGGCGCATTCGCATCATAAGTCCTTAGTAATTAGCGGCTAGTGGTTAGGCTAGTCTGCAAGGTCGCTGCGCGGCTCTTCCGCGGCTGAAAAGGCGAGATGGTATCGCCGCTAAATGCGGCGAAATAACCGCGTATCGACCGAACAACCCTACTCCCTACCCCCCTTCTACCTTCTACCTATTTCTGCACGCCAATTCGGGCGCGCTTTATGCACGCGCCGGTAAATTCCGGCGCGGGGTTTCGGACACGAAACCCTGGCCAAACTTCCTCCTTCCTCCTTCCTCCTTTTTTTTCAGCGGGCGCTCTTTAGCGCACGCTTTATGCACGCGCCGGTAAATTCCGGCGCGGGGTTTCGGCACGAAACCCTGGCCAAACTTCCTCCTTCCTCCTTCCTCCTTTTTTTTCAGCGGGCGCTCTTTAGCGCACGCTTTATGCACGCGCCGGTAAATTCCGGCGCGGGGTTTCGGCACGAAACCCTGGCCAAACTTCCTCCTTCCTCCTTCCTCCTTTTTTTTCAGCGGGCGCTCTTTAGCGCACGCTTTATGCACGCGCCGGTAAATTCCGGCGCGGGGTTTCGGCACGAAACCCTGGCCAAACTT
>CAZMWS010000235.1:0-3070 GCA_964570085.1 uncultured Lentisphaeraceae bacterium
CTGGCCGATCTCCACCAATGCGGTGAAGCGCTCCAGCCATTCCTGGGGGAGGATGCCGTAGGTGCCGTCGTCCAGGCGGACCGCCTTGGCGTGTTTTTCCAGTGCCCGGAGGAGCTGTGGGGTCTCCAGCTTGAGACCATTTTCGAAAGTGAGTGTTGCCTGGAGCTCCAGCCAGTCGATGCCGCTGCCGGAGACCGAGAAGGCCTTTTCCAGGGGTCGGCGGTAGGTGCGGCCCTCGGCAGTGACCTCCCAGCCCTCCAGGACCAGCGTGCGTACTGCGCGATCCAGGAGGGAGGGCAGGAGCTTCCAGCCCGGCTCCTCGTCGGAAGCGCGCTTCACGAGCCGGAAGCCCAGTGCGGGGAGTCGTTCCAGGAATTCCTTCTCTTGCTCGGGAGAGCGCAGGAAGAGCTGGTCTTCTCCCAGGAGCTGTATGGCGCTGGACTCCTGTGGACAGCGGACATCGCCGTATCGGAAGGAGATCTGGCATTGCAGCTGTTCCTGTCCCAGGTGCTTATAGCGTGCGGTAGTGACATAGAGGCACGGAACGGGATCGGCGATCTCCTTGGGAACTCGGAAGGCGGGATGGACGCCGGACAGATCGGCGCCGCCATCCAGCTCCAGGAGTCGGCACCACTCGCGGGCTTCCCGGACCGTGAGGGACTGTGGGGGCTTCCCCAGCAACTCGCCGACCTTCGGGGCGATTTGCGGCATGGCGAGCAGGTGGAGTGCGTTGTCGGCGATGGACCATCCGGCATCGGATAGCACCTGCCACTTTCGCAGCGGGAGTTCCCCCTGGAGGGTCGCCATGGAGAACTCCAGCTGGAAGGGCTTTCCGGGGAGGAGGGTCTCTTTGGTCTTGACGGACCAGGTGGTCTTTCCCTGCCAGGCGAGGGGGTGGAGGAAGCGCTGTGCGCCGAGTTGCGGCGGCACGCACCACCGCAGCACGCCCGCATTCTCCAATAATTCGCAGAGCGCGCGCTGCTTTTCCTGCGGGATCAGGAAGCGGTTCCCGCGCTCATTGCGGGCGGGTGCGGGGTAGGGCGCCAGGAAGGCGAAGAGCGCCTGGTCGGTCGGTGTGGGGACGGTGGTATCCGGGAGGAATGCCACGGGGCGCAGGGGCCCCGGTTCTCCTTTCGGGCGCCACCAGAGCTCCACCTCCTGGGGACCCTGTACATGGCAGGGGATTCCGGGGATCAGGAGCACATAGAGGATTTCCACGCCGCAATCAGGCTCCACTCTGGGACGGTATTCCGTGGGGCGTGGCGTGCGTCTTAAGGAGGACTCGGCGACCTTTTCGCCGCGGGCGAGCTTCGCCTGCCGACGCAGATACCCCCGCTCGTATTCCACCGTCTGCCCCTGGGAGTCCTGTTGGGTATCCCGTTGCGCCCGGGCGCTTTTCCTCGGGCGTTTCAGGGGCTCTACCGTCAGCTCGTCATCCATGGACACGGTGGAAAAAATATGCTTCTTTTACGGGAAGAGCTTCCTGGTGGGGGCCAGGGGATCGTAGGTATAGGAGCATCCCAGGTGGCGCAGGCCCTGTTCGTCACCGTGTCCGGGCATATGTGAGAGATGGACATCGCAGCCCTTCAGTTGCGCCAGGCAATCCAGCGCCTTCTGTCCCTCGGGGCTCTGTGCGCAGGAGACAGTGAGGACGATGAGTGCCTCGGAGAGATTCAGGCTAGTGCGGATATTTGTGCCCAGTCCGTGCTTGAAGGTAGAGACCTTCTCCAGGATGGCGGGCTCCAGCAGATGTCGTTCCCGGGGGATTCCGGCGAGATGCCGGACGGCATTGAGGATCATGGCGACTGCGGAGTGCATGAGGCTGGAGTTCATTCCGGTGGCGATGAAGCCATCGGGGAGCTGTATGGCGGCGCCGCAGTAGATGCCGCCATCGCCCTCGCCCTCGGTCTCGCAGCGGGTGGCGGTCTCGCGGGCCTTCGCGACCACCTGGCGGTCCTCCGGCTTCAGTCCCGCCTTGCGGATGAGCTCCTCCGCGCGCTCCACCGTCTGCTCGGTGGCGCGGCCGGCATCCAGGGCGGAGACATACTGGAAGTACCGGCGGATGATCTCCATTTCGGCGGCATGGCGCACGCCCGCGTCGTCCACGATTCCGGCGGCGATGCAGTTGACGCCCATGTCGGTGGGGGAGCGGTATCCGGCCTCGCCGCCGGAGATGCGTTCCAGCAGTGCCTTGAGGAGTGGGAAGGTCTGGAGGTCCCGGTTGTAGTTCACCGAGGGGATGCCGTATGCCTCGAAGTGGAAGTGGTCGATGGCGTTGTTGTCCAGGAGATCCGCGGTGGCGGATTCGTAGGCGATATTGACGGGGTGGCTCAGGGGGAGATTCCAGACGGGGAAGCTCTCGAATTTCGCGTATCGCGCCTTTCGTCCCTGGTGGAATTCGTGGTAGATCTGGCTGAGGCAGGTGCCCATCTTTCCGGAGTTGGGTCCGGGACCGGTGACCACCACCAGGGGCTGGGTCACGGGCACATAGCGCAGGGAGCCCAGTCCCGCCGGGCTGGCAATGCGATCCACCTGGTTGGGATAGCCATCCAGATTGCCGTGGAGGAAGACCTGTATGCCGTGGCGCTCCAGACGATGCTTGAAGGCCTGTACCGCGGGCTGCCCGGAATAGCGCGTGACCACCACCGCGGTGACCTCCACGCCCACGGCATGGAGGTCGTCAATGAGCTTCAGCGCCGCATTGTCGTAGGTGATGCCGAAGTCCGCGCGGATGCGCTTGCGCTCGATGTCCTCGGCATAGATGCAGACGATGATGTCCGCGGTGGAGGAGAGGCTCTTCAAGAGCCGCACCTTCACATCCGGATCGTAGCCGGGAAGCACGCGCGCGGCATGGAAATCCCCCATCAGCTTTCCTCCAAATTCCAAATAAAGACGGCCTTCCCCCTGGGAAACACGCTTCAGAATGGAGGCCTTCTGGGCATCAAGATATTTCTGGTTGTCGAAGGAAGACATGGAATGCGGAAAAAAGGAGGAAGGAGGAAGGGGGAAAGAGGTAAGGAGGAAGGAGGAAGTTAGGCCAGGGCCAATGCCGCGGCGTATCAACGCCGCG
>CAZMWS010000236.1:0-3064 GCA_964570085.1 uncultured Lentisphaeraceae bacterium
GTCTTCGCTCTGGAAGCCGGCGGGCATCGCCAGGAGGAACCACTGGCCCTCTGCGGAAAACCCGCTCTCCGAGGAAGAGCCGCTCGACAGGGATGCGGTCAATTCCAGAACTGTTGCGCTCGTGGAGGCATCGCCCTCGGGGATGTAGCCGTCCTTCGCGGTGGCGGCATACAGCTTCGAGCCGCTTGCGGGGAGTTCGCAGGCATAATCGCTCGCCGTGGAGTAGCCCAGGAGTTTCTTCTCTGCCGTGGCATCCACTAGCACGCCGAGTTCGCTGTCCTTCTTGTCCGACCAGCCGAGCTTGCTTTCGGCGACGGACTGCAGTTCCAGAGTACGCAGGTCGTCCAAGTCGGCGGGCTGGTTGGGGATGATCATGACCGGCCAGCTCTTGTCGTCCAGCACAATGCGGCCGTATGCGATGGCATAGGGATCGCTGCCGCAGCAGCTGGCGGGGACTGGCGTGAAGATTCCGCGGAAGGCGGCTTCACGGGTGGTGCCGTCCTCCTGGAAGAGGTTGAAGCCGCCCTGCAGGATGCCATCGGAGGTGATCTCCACGGTTAGTCCGAGCCCGGGCACAAGGGCATAGCCTTTGCGCTTGCTCGCCTGGAAGACGACGCCGCTGTCCGTGGTCTTCTCTTCCAGGGTGACGCCCAGGGGCAGCAGCGCGCCGACTACGTTATCGGGAAGGGCGATGTCGGAGAGGTCATCGCTCTTGCCAAAGACATAGAGATCCAGGGTCTGGTATTTGTCACTGCCTACCAGCTGCTCCAGGATGCCCTTGGAGGGATCGAAGGTGACGCCGCAGGGCTGCGAAGCAAAGAATACCGAGGAGTCCTTCTGGTGCCACTTCACACCATCACATCCGGAAATCCTTGTGCCGGATTCTTTGGTGTCACTCTGGCGGTTGATCTTCAGCTCGCCGCTCAGGACACTCTCGTCCTTGAAGGTCAGGTAGAAGTCCAGTGCGGCATCCGTGGCATTCGTCGCCTTGCACAGCTGCAATGCCGTTTCGCCCAGGGTGGCGCCATTGGGCATCTCGCCGGTGAGCGCAACACTGCCGTCTTTTTTTACGGTGAACTGCAGGAAGCCAAAGCCCTGGAAGTCCTTGGAACCGCCGAAGCTCATGGCCACATGGAACGGCCTAGGTAGTCCTCCGCGGTGGTCTTCGTCACATCGGGAGAGAAGAGGATGCTGTATTCGGTACTGCCTAATGTGAGCTTGCCGGTGCCTTCTCCAGCAGGTGTCAGGGCGAGATCGATGATGGGGGGCACTGCTTGGTCCTTGGCAGTTACGCTATTTGTTTGCGACTTCAGGCTCCAGTCGGGCAGGGTGAAGGACTTGTCGTGTTCACCCTGGACGGTGACCACCAGCTGGCGCTTCTCGGTGTCGCGCGTGATCTTGATCACGTCCGAGGTGCGCTTGTCGCCATTTTTATTCGTCGGGTAGACTCGTCCGGTGAAGTGTGTGGTATTGGCGGCGGCGGGATTGAGGTCGCTCAGGGGCTTGACCTGGAGCTTCACCGGATAGCTTCCACCGGTCTTGTCGCCGGTCTTCAGGGTGACAGTGAATTCCACATCGCCACTGCTGGTGGGAGTGCCCTCGAAGACCAGCTGGCCGTTGACTACCCTGACGGTGAGCCATTCGGGAGCATTGGTGGTCTCCACAGAGAGGGTGTCATTCCCATAGCCGGAGAGAATCGCCAGGGTGGTTTTCCCGTCGGCATTTTCGCTCATGGTCAGGTTGAGGGTCTCGCCAGAGGCAACCTCGCCCAGGATTGGCAGGGTGTAGTATTTCACGGTTGCCTCACCGGGCTTCGCTACCCGGCAATTCTCCACGGCCTCCAGAGAAAGCGTGGAATCCACGCTGGCGGCGGATTCCGCCTGCCCGCGTTGCAGGTCAGAGAGGGTCACGTTAAGGCTACCACTCGCAGTGCCGCCAAAGGGGATTTCGGTGCTGCCATTGCAGGTGACGCCCTCGGGCAGGACCAACCGGACCTTGCCGGTCTCCGTGGTATCCGTCACGAGTTTCTTCCAAGTGAGGGTGATATCGCAGGTGCCGGTCGTATTCCCCGTGACGGGCCACTCGGCTTGTTGGAAGGCGATCTCGTAGGGAGGCAGGGAGGTCTCGCCCTTCAAGACATAGGGCACCGTAGTCTCCTGTGCATTGTCCACGGAGATCTTCAGCAAGAGCTTCTGATCCTCCACAACGTTGAAGAGCAACTCGGGAGCATCTCTCCAGCTCCCCGTCACACTCTGCTTCAGGGTGGTGCCATCTTCGTCATAAAGCGACAGCGTAAGCACCGCGTCGCCCTCGTAGCCAGTGCCAGCCTCCGTGGAAGCCACCTGCAGTTCCCAGTTGGCGGAGGCAGAGGCCTCCAGAATCCGCCAGTCAACACTGTCCAGTCCGCCAATCAAGGCGTTCTCATTGAAGCCATCGCTGCCCAGGGCACGAACCGCCTCGGTGGTGGAAGACTCGTTGTCCTTCTCTTCTGACTTGTCATCCAGGAGGCTCGCCATGGATTCCACCAGCTCCTGGGAGAGCTCTGAGAGATCCGCGCCCTCGGGAATGGTGAGGGGAATCACGCGGTCCACGACTCGCACACTACCCTTGCCGTCGGTCTCGCAGAACAGCAGCGTGGGGTAGGGGATTGTCGACGCCCCAGGCAGGCAGAGGGACTCCTGGATCTCATGGTTCCGGGAGAGCTTCGCCGCGATGGTCTCCTCCAGGTCGGAGGAAATCCCGCGGGTCTGCTTCAGTTCGCTCTGCAGGTAGCTCTGGTATTCGGGACTGTAGAGCAGGCTGGGACCCGTGGTCTCGCCACGACGGCGATTGTCCAGCATGACCAGCGGATAGCCCTTCACGGCACTCTGGAAGGCGGCGTTGTCAAAGATCAGGCGGTCCGTCACCACGCAGTGGGGACACCAGGCCACACCCCCTACATAAAGCAGGAAGGGACGCTTCTCCGTGGTCTTCACCACGCCGTCGTAGTCCATGGTCCACTGCCCCACATTGGCCTCATTCCAAGTCCAGAAGGGCGTGTCCGCAGAGCCCGCCTTGCCGGTAT
>CAZMWS010000237.1:0-3034 GCA_964570085.1 uncultured Lentisphaeraceae bacterium
GAGGGGGCGTTTCATTCTTCCGGAAATTTGCCGCTAGAATGAAGTGGATTTTGTGGGATCCCTAGGTGAAATTGTTTTGTGGATGGTGGTTTTGGGGGGAGGGGGGCTTTGGGGGCGGGTGGATGTTAACTATTTAGTTTTCAGATGGTGCTGAAGAGCCTGAGGTGCGGATCTAGGGGGTGTGTTATAGTAATGTCGTTTCATTTTAGCGGAAATTTTCCTAAAGAATGAGGTCATGGAAATGCAGATCAAACGGGATTTCTATCTAGGCAAGTTGGTGGAGCGGATGCATGATGGCTACGTGAAGGTGGTCACGGGGATTCGCCGATGTGGGAAGAGTTACCTATTGAACACCTTGTTTCGGGAGCATCTGCTGTCCCAGGGGGTGCGTCCATCGAGCATCATTCAGATTGCGTTGGACGACGTGGCGCAGGTCGCGTTGCGGAATCCCTTCCAGTTGTCCAGGCATATTCGTGAGCGGGTGAAGTCTGGGGTGGGGCGGTATTACGTCCTCATTGACGAGATTCAGATGTGTGAAGAGGTCCCCAGCGAGGTGGAGGGGGTGAAATCGAAGGTCTCCTTCTATGACGTGCTGAATGGGCTGATTCGGATGCCCAATGTGGATGTCTACGTGACCGGCTCCAATTCCAGGATGCTCTCCAGTGACATTGCCACCCACTTTCGCGATCGCAGCAAGGTCATTCGACTGCATCCTCTGAGCTTCGCGGAGTTCTTTCCTGTCAGTGGGTTGAGTGAATATCAGGCATTCAACGAGTATCAGGTGTATGGGGGGCTGCCGGAGTGTGTGCTGTCATCCACGGCGTTAGCGAAGCGGGAATACCTCGAGGGGCTTTTCAACACGCTGTATCTCCGGGACATCGTGGAGCGCAATGCGTTGAAAAACGAGCTTCTTCTTGGCAGGCTGGTGGACTTCCTGATGAGTGCGGTGGGGAGTCTCACCAACATTCGGAAGATCGTCGATACCCTGCATTCCGAGCAGAAGGTTCTCTGCAATGCCCACACCGTGCAGGCCTATCTCACTTACTTGCAACAGGCTTATCTCGTGGAGAGGGCGGATCGGTATGACGTGCGTGGACGGCAATACTTTTCCTATCCTTCCAAATACTATGCGGAGGACATCGGTTTACGGAATGCGCGGTTGAATTACCGTCAGACGGAGCGCACCCACCTTATGGAGAATATCATCTACAACGAGTTGCGGAGTCGCGGCGCGGGGGTGGATGTGGGCGTCGTGCCAATTAAGCAATGTCGGGATGGCGAGAAAACGCAGGGTCAGCACGAGATCGACTTCGTGGTGAATCTAGGCATGGAGAAGCTCTACATTCAGAGTGCCTACAATATCGATGATCCGGGAAAGCGCGAAGCGGAACTCCTCCCCTTGCGGAAAACAGGCGATTCCTTTCGAAAGCTGGTCGTCACCGGGGGAGACCAGCCCTTCTATACCGACGAAAGCGGCATCTCTTTTGTGGGGATCCTGCCCTTCCTTTTGGATCGATCCATTCTGGAGAGGATGATGTGAAAAAAGGAGGAAGGAGGAGGGAGGAAGGAGGGAGTTTGGCCAGGGTTTCGCCAGGCGAAAACCATCGCCGGGAAGCCCCGGCGATTGCGCCAAGCGCGCCGAATTGGCGCGCTATTGTGCCGAAACCAGGTTGCTGCAAGGGAGTAGGGAGAAGGCTTGTATGGACGCTCCGCGGGAATTCCGCCGCGCAAAATGCGGCGGTATGGATGCTACCATCCGAGCGGCGCGGGCTTACCTAGGTGCGGTTTCGCAGGAAGATCTCCAAAGGACGGAGGGGCATGCGCCCCCCGGACCCCCGCCTAATTCCTTCCGCCTGGACGGCGGTACGGTACCGGCTTCTG
This sequence comes from uncultured Lentisphaeraceae bacterium, assembly GCA_964570085.1. GTDB lineage: Bacteria > Verrucomicrobiota > Lentisphaeria > Oligosphaerales > Oligosphaeraceae > UBA1724. Next base: position 1,882 of record CAZMWS010000237.1, read on the forward strand.
GGCCGCAGAGCGGCGCGTGTTTTCCAAGGCGCGTGTTTCCCGAGCGCGATTTCGCAGGAAGATCTCCAAAGGAGGTCGGGCTGCCGCCCCCGTACCCCCGCTTAGTTTCATTCCGCCTGGCAGGCGGTACGGTACCGGCTTCTGGGCCGCAGAGCGGCGCGCGCCACTTTGGGCGCGCTGGGTGCAGCCCACTGCAGAGTGGCCACACTTTCTCCTTCCTCCTTCCTCCTTCCTCCTTTTTTTCGCAGTGGGGTGCGCTTGGGCGCAAGCCCACTGCGCGCGCAAGGTGTGCGCTAGATTATGGGGTTTTCCCGCCGGGAAGTTTGTGGGCGGTGTGTGTTTGATACCTAGAAGCATTTTTTAGAGATACATGGACAATACGGAGCGGATAGAGCTTTTTCGGAGTGCGGCCTCGGTGGAGGCGTTGTCGCCGGTCTTCCAGGAGTTGTTGCAGGACAAGGGTGCGGTGTCGTCCTTTGTCGCGGGGGTCTTGGGGGATTTTGTGGAGCATCCGGAGAAGCTAGCGGGGGTTGAGGACCGTCGGTTGTTGTCCTGCGTGTTTTTGCTGGCGGGGATGTCCCCCTGCATGGAGGCATACGGTCCGATCTTCCGGATTTTGCGCAGTGCGGAATTTGGTGCGAATGTGAGTCGTGAGGAATGGCTGTCCAGCGAGATTTCGCGGCTGTTGGGCGTGTTGTCTCCTGCGGACGCGGTTCCGGAGATCCTGGGTGCGTTGTTGGATCCCGGGATTGGCCAGGTGGTCTCCGAGCAGTTGTTGTTGACCCTTTCCTGCCGGTGGGTATCCCGTCGTGACAACGACGCGTCCTTCCTGGAGACGGTCCGGAAGATCCTTTCTGACCTTCCGGAGGACAAGGTGGACTTTGAGATTGCGATGGCGTTGGTGATCAACGCGGTGGCGGTGGGTGGCGACCAGTTGAAGGAGCCGCTCTTTGCCTTCTATCGCGCGCACAAGGAGCTGTTGGAGGAGCGTCTCACCGAGAAGAATCTCCAGAGCTTCTTTGATCTGGGACGTCAGCGCATCAAGACCATGCTCATGGGGAACTACATGGGCGGATATGGTCCCTTGCCCTCCGAGCTGGATCGTCTGGTGAACTACGCGGACATCGCGCTCAAGGAAGAGGAGCCCACCACC
>CAZMWS010000238.1:0-3014 GCA_964570085.1 uncultured Lentisphaeraceae bacterium
GGAAGGCGTCCCGCAGGACCTCCTCCAGGCGCAAGCCCAGCTCCCGGCGGTCCTTCCGACGACGAGACGGGCACAGCAACGACACCAGCGCCGCAAAGTCCGCAAAGCGGACCACGGCGTGCCCGGATGCCACAGGCACCTCGGGCCACTGACGACCCATGAGACCCCGCATCAACACCAGGCACTCCGTCAACAACGCCGCAATGCGCGGCAAACGCGCCACCAGCGCCTCCTCGGAGACGGGCGCATCCGGGAAATCCATGAGCCGCGCCAGGCGGAACTGCGCCACCGCCACAGGGAGGATATCGGAGACCGGCTGCAGAAAGAGCGCACCGCGGGCGCGCAGGACCCGCGCTTCCTCGGAAAGCGGCAGTCCATCCCAGTCCTGTACAGTCAGATAGCGGACGCGGGTCTGGGGAGAGAGCTCCGGCGGACGCACCCCGGACTCCTCCCGGAAACGCTGCGCCAGATGCCGCGCGAACTCCCGCACCAGCGCCTGGCTCACGCGGGGATCCCCCGCTCCCGCCAGCCCCTCGGGGAGCCTCTCCAACACCGCAGGCAACACCTCACTGGGCAACTCCGGGCAGTCTTCCAGAAAGCGTCGGAGGCTCTCGCCATCCCACTCCTGGAGACTCGCGGCGAATTCCTCACGGGGTCCCGCCGCGGCACCGGCGCCAGCCCTGCGGGCATGCACGAACTCCTGGCAGACATCCACCAGACCAGTGGCCTCCAGGGCACCGCAAAGCGCCCGCTCTACATCCAGGAGGGTGATCTCCAGGCCATCGGACTGCTCCTGCCGGAACTGCTCGCAAAGCACATCCAGCAGGTTGTCCCCCATCCACTCCTCCAAAATGCCACAACGCCGAAACGCGCCACGCACATCCTCGCGGAGGCGATCCAGATCCAACGGCACGAGCTGCCCCGCGTCGGGATCCAGGACCTGCATAAAACCCAGAGAAGAGAGCCTCACCGGGACTCCTGCGCATCCTCGCCAGAGGCGCCCTCCGCAGGCGCGGGGGGAACCGCGGAGCTCTCGGGACTCGGACGCTTCATCTGCTTGATTTCCTGAACGAAGGCCTTGGTGTCCTGGAACTTCCGGTAGACGGAGGCATACCGCACATAAGCCACCTCATCCACCTTCTTCAGGGCCTCCATGACCAGCTCGCCAATGGTGCTGGAGGGCACTTCGTCCTGGGGCAGCAGCGTCAACCGAATGGTGATATCCCCCACCAGCCGGTCCAAGACCTCAGTGCTGATATTCCGCTTCCAGCAGGCCATCCGAATGCCCTCCCGCAACTTGTCCGGAGAAAACTCCTCCCGGCGACCATCCCGCTTCAACACGGTGGTGATATTCACCGGAATCAGGGACTCGTGGGTGGAGAAGCGGTAGTTGCAATTCAGGCACTGCCGGCGCCGGCGGATGGTCTCCCCATTGTTCATCACACGGGTGTCAATGACCTTGTCCTCCAGAGAATGGCACTTGGGACACAGCATGATTTTCTATCGCCTCCTGACGGATAAAAGAAAAAGGCACGGGGCGCAATAGAGACGCGCCTCGTGCCGGAAAAGCCTGAATGGAATAAGAAGGAAGCCTATGCCTCGGCGGCCTTGGCCAGCATGGCCTGCACCTTCTTGGGCTCCTTCAGCAGCAGGCGGAGCTTGTCAACGGGCATCTTCTCCACCACTTCCTCGCTCATGCCAAGAGCCACCAGACGGCGGCGCTGCACCAGGCAACGACGGCGCTTGTCAACGCCGGTCTTGCGGGGACGGACCTCGTTCTTGTTACGGAAAGTACTGGTTGCCATAGTCGTTTTCTCCAGAAATTGAACTGTCTTTTAGTGTATGAAAAGGGGTGGGATAAGGAAAGCGTCATAATATAGCGACCGCAAAATGGTTTTCAAGCCCCCCACCGCCCCCAGACACGACACCCACGGATAAAGCACAACGATCTCGACATCACACCGCCTTGGCAACTCTCAACGCGTTTCCACCACATATACTCTGAAGAAAGAGGAGCCCGCCATCGCCGTCTCATACGCACTCTGGGACAACCGCGGCAGATGCTCCCTGGCCGTCTGGATGCGGGAACACTAGCCTCTTGGGCACCGCGAACACGTCCTCTCTCGACATCAATAGGCTCTAACTCAGAGGGCGCATCCACCAATCCCCCGCCAGAGACCCCCGCTCCTCCCCGGCGGGGGATTTCCTATTCCGCGAAAGAACAAAGAATCGCCCTTTTCTCAGAACACCACAATAAAGGCGCCGCAAATGCGTTTTTTCCGGTGTTCCATTCGTCATTGAACCACCATTTCCACAGGGAAAACACCATGTCCCTCCATCACGCAAAGCATTCGCCAGCACTGCTGCCGGCGCTCCTGCTCCTCCTGGGAGCCACTCTTCTGCCTCTGACCAGCTGCCAGACCGTCCGGGAAGCCCGGAAGGTCCAGAAGCAGGAGACTCCCGCCCCCGCCGGCGAACGGACTCTCACTGCCCAGGAAGCGGGCCTGAAGGAGGGCGATACCCTGACTCTAGAACAGCTCGAGCAGCTTGCCCTGCGTTGCCAGCCCGCACTCTATCAGTCACGCCTCGCCGTGGAACAGGCGCGGCTGTCCCTCTCCAATGCCAAGGCAGGATACCTGCCCACCGCATCCGCGTCCGCCGGACACAGCCGCAGCACCCACAATACCGACCGCCATCACGGATCCACTCATAACACCGGCAGCTACAGCGGCGGCGTGAATCTGAGCATGACAGTCTTCGACTTCGGACGCACCTCCGCCGAGGTCCAGCAGGCACAGGACTCCCTCTCCGCCGCCCTCGAGGACTACGAGGAACAGCGCAGCGCCACCATCTACCAGGTCCGACAGAACTACTTCCAGCTTCGCCGCGCCATCGAACTCCACGCCGTGGCAAAGGAATCCGTGATCCAGTATAAGGACCACCTGGACCAGATGCAGACCAAGCGCGAGGTGGGCGCCTCCACGGAATACGATGTGTTGAAGGCCGAGGTGGAC
>CAZMWS010000239.1:0-3010 GCA_964570085.1 uncultured Lentisphaeraceae bacterium
CCTGGAACCCAGCCCGCTCCTCCGCCAACGGCCCCCGCGCCTCTGCGACGGATGCCCCCACGCCGATACCTACCGCGCCCTCACCGAGGCCACCCAGAAGGTCGGCGACTCAAAGGTCTTCGGCGACATCGGCTGCTACACCCTCGGCGCACTGCCGCCCTATAACGCCATCACCTCCTGCGTCGACATGGGCGCCTCCATCACTCTGGCGAAGGGCGCCGCCGACAATGGCATGAAGCACGCCGTCGCCGTCATCGGAGACTCCACATTCACACACTCCGGAATGACCGGACTGCTGGACGCCATCTGGGAAAATGCCCCCATCACCGTCGTCATCCTCGACAACCTCACCGTGGGCATGACAGGCGGACAGGACTCCGCCGCCCTGGGACGCCTGGAGGACCTGGTGAAGGGTCTGGGCGTCTCCCCCGAACACCTCCGCGTCATCACTCCCCTCCCCGCCAAGCACCAGGAGAACGAGGCGATTTTCGAGGAGGAGCTCAACTACCCCGGAGTCTCCGTCGTCATCGCACGCCGCGAGTGCATCCAGACCCTCCGCCGGAAGGTCGCAAAGAAGTAGCGCACCATCCCCGGCAAACACACCTTCCATTCCCTCCAAAACAGGAGAAGAAACACTATGAAATGTGACATCGTCCTCGCCGGCGTGGGCGGACAGGGAATCCTCACCATCGCCGCCATCCTCGGAAAGATGGCCGTGGCGGAGAACCTCCACGTGAAACAGTCCGAAATCCACGGCATGAGCCAGCGCGGCGGCTCCGTCTTCGCACACCTCCGACTCTCCAGCCAACCCATCCTGGCCGACCAAATCACCGCCGGCGCCGCCGACCTGGTGGTCGCCATGGAGCCCATGGAGGCACTCCGGCACGCACAGAGCCTCGCCCCCACCGGCACCGTCATCACCGACCGCACCCCCGTGGTCAATATCGGCGACTACCCCGCCGAAGAGGAGATCATCAACGAACTCCATAAGCTCCCCGGACTGGTCCTCCTCGATACCACCGACCTGGCCAAGAAGTCCGGAAATCCCCGAAACACCAATATCGTACTCTTGGGAGCCATCGCGAATTTCCTGGGACTGGATCCCACCTTCCTCGAGAAAGCCATCGAACAGCACTTCGCCCGCAAGGGCGACGCCGTGGTCCAGGCCGCCCTCACCGCCTTCCGCCTGGGAAAGGACGCGAAGTCCCAACAGGCATAGACCCTCACTCACCCCACAAAACTCTCTCTTTTCACAAAGGAGTCTCCGCAACCATGCGCATTCTCGTCACCGGCGGCGCCGGATTCATCGGCAGCCATATCGTTGAAATGTTCCAGGGAAAGGCCGAGGTCCGCGTCCTGGATAACCTCCGCACCGGATTCAAGAAGAACCTGGAGGGCTTCCAGGTGGATTTCCGCGAGGGATCCATCCTCGACAAGCCCTTCCTGGCAAAGGCAATGGAGGGCGTGGACTACGTCTTCCACCTGGCCGCAATGATCTCCGTCCCCGAGTCCATGGCGAAGCCCCAGGAGTGCGTGGAGATCAACACCCAGGGCACCCTGAATGTCCTGGAGGCCGCCGCACAGGCCGGCGCCAAGAAGCTCTGCCTCTCTACCTCCGCCGCCATCTACGGCGACAACCCCGAGGTCCCCAAGCGCGAGACCATGTGCCCCGAGCCCAAGAGCCCCTACGCGGTCACCAAGCTCGACGACGAATACTACTGCGCCATGTATACCCGCGAGCGCAATCTGCCTACCGCATGCCTCCGGTACTTCAATGTCTTCGGCCCCCGCCAGAACCCCCACAGCCAGTATGCCGCCGCAGTGCCCATCTTCGTGGCGAAGGCACTGGCAAACGAGCCCCTCACCATCTTCGGTGACGGCGAACAGACCCGCGATTTCATCTACGTGAAGGATATCGCGCGCGCAAACGCCTTCTTCGCCACCGAATCCACCGCCACCGGCGTCCACAACATCGCCTACGGCGGCGTCATCACCATCAATGACCTGGCAAAGAAGATCGTCGAGATCACCGGCTCACACTCCGAAATCGTCCACCAGGCCGTCCGTGCCGGCGACGTGAAACACTCCTACGCCGCCATCGACAAGCTCAAGGCAACCGGCTTCAAGCCCTGCTCCAACTTCGAGGAAGGACTCGCCGCCACCATCGCCTACTTCCGCTCTCTCCAGAAGTAGCGACCGCTCCCCACAACACACGCCCATGCCACGAATCCTCTTCGTCTGCAGCTCCGACAGGACACGCGCACCCCTCGCCGCCGCGATCTTCCAACAACTCGCACAACAGGCCGGACTCCAGGACTGCTCCTGCGACTCCGCCGGCATCCGAGCCTTCCATGGACAGCATATCGCCGACCACGTGACCACCGTCCTCAAAGAACGCGGCATCGAGCCCCGCCGTCTGGGCGTGCAACTCCTCTCCCCAAAACTCATCAAGTCCGCAGAACTCATCCTCTGCATGACGCGGGATCAGGAAAAGGAACTCACCTCGAACTTCGTCTCCGCACGAAACAAGACCAAGACGCTCATGTCCATCCTCCGACAGGACAGGGATGTCTTCGATCCCAATAAACAACCCCTCGAATCCTACCGACAGTGCGTCGCTCTCATGGAACCCGCACTCCAGGAACTCGTGGAACGACTGCTCTAGCGATAGCGCCTTGCGATAGCGCATAGTATGCACTATCGCAAGTACTTAGCCATTAGTGGCTAGCGGCTAGTCTCCAAGGCGCCGCAGGCGCCCTTCCGCCACAAGAAAGCAGCAGTACGGTATAGCTGACATCGCGCTAAGACGGCGCCCACCCAACCCACTGCATTTTGCCGGCCGGAGCCCAACCAAAGGACGGGGGGGAAAGCCCCCCCGTGCCCCCGCCGAATTTCTTCCGCCGAAACGGCGGTACTAGCGCGCCAATTTGGGCGCGCCTGGCGCACGCGCCGGTAAATTCCGGCGCGGGGTTTCGCCTCTGCGAAACCCTGGCCTAACTTCCTCCTTCCT
>CAZMWS010000240.1:0-3001 GCA_964570085.1 uncultured Lentisphaeraceae bacterium
TACATAAGCGTATAACCAGCCTGCTTTACTGCTTCCATGCAAATTTCTGGCGTTTGATCAAAAACGTATTCAAGCGCATAAGGGTTTGATTTTACCGCCTCCATGCACATTTCTGGTGTCTGATCATAAATATATGTAAGGGCTTCTCCGTTCTGCCTTACTGCTTCCAAGCAGATTTCCGGATCCCATGAGTAAGCGTATTCAGGAATATCTGCCAGTGCTTGCCAGTTTTGTTTTACGGCAGATAAATATATCTCCCTCGTTGGGGTGCGAACATATTTGACAGATTCCCAGTTTTGTTGCACTGCAGCCATACAAATCTCTGGAGTCTGATCGAACGAACTCATATATCGAAGAACCAATCCGTCTTGTCGTATAATGTCTGTGTAAAGTTCCGGCCAGACATAATCCAGAGCCCGCCCATCCGCTTTTACCGCTGCCAAGCACAGTTCTGGCGTCTGGTCTTTTACACATTCAAGCGCAAGACCATTTTGTTGTATCGCCGCCATACACATTTCGGGAGTTTGCTCTTTTACATATTCAAGCGCCCAGCCATCCTGTCGTACCGCTTCCATGCAAATCTCCGGGGTCTGCTCTTTGACGTATTCAAGTGCATATGGATTGCGCTTTACCGCAGCCAGACAGATTTCCGGGGTCTGGTGTTCCACATACATAAGCGTATCTCCACGCCGTTCTACCGCCGCCATACACAGTTCCGGTGTCTGCTGCTCGACATATCTGAGCTCATATGGACTTTGCTTGATCGCATCCAAGCAGATTTCTGGAGTTTGTTCCTTTACATACTTTAAACTTTCCATCTGAAATAAGCGAATGGTGCCCCAACCTCTATAGGTAGTGGTAGAAATTCGCCGCCGTCGTCAGACGGCCCTCCTTTCTGTGATAAAACTTTGTTGTACAGACATAAGCCGGATCTTACAGTCAACTACCACCGACTAAAGTCGGTGGCTTGTGAGCGCAGAGGATAAGGAACATTTGCTTCCCCTATCCCCTTATGACCACAACTTATCCAGATACAGCAGACTCGCCATGTTTCCGCAGAAGCAGGGTGGAGGTCTACCAGTTAGAGGACGGTTAGCCTGGTGAGTTGTCATACCAGGGTGTATATTTCAACGGGTTAGACAGAGAGCAGTAAAAGCCCTCTGTTTTTTATGTTGATAGCTGCATTCTGGTCACGGTTATGGTGTGTGCCGCATGACGGGCATGTCCATTCCCGGTCACTGAGCGTCAGCTTATCATCACCGGTTAATACGAACCCGCAAGCACTGCAGGTCTGTGAAGTATTCCCAGGTGGGACTTTTAAAAAACACTTCCCATAAAGCCGGGCTTTATAGTCAAGCTTCTGCAGGAACCCGCCCCAGGAACAGTCGGCGATAGCTCTCGCAAGACAATGGTTCCTCATGAGATTTTTAATCCTCAGATCCTCCGCAATGACAATATCTTGGTTTTCGATGATTGTTTTGCTTAAGATGTGCTGGAACGCATTGTTTTGCGCGGCTGCTTTTTGATGCAGATATGCCACTTTCCGCCGTTGCTTTTGGTAGTTTTTGCTATTGCGGAGTTCCCTGCCGTCTGCTTTGGCGCGTTCTGCACGATGTGACAGTTTGCGCTGCGCCTTTGCAAGATTCTTCTGCGTAGAGCGGCGATATTTTGGATTAGCAATATCTTTGCCATCTGACATGGTGCAGAAATTCTCGATGTTCACATCGATCCCCACAGCACTGCAGGTCTTTTTGGCAGATGCATGGAACGGAAGAACAGAGCCAACCTGCAGCGAAGCATAGTACCTTCCGCAGGCATCCATGGAGATTTTGATCGTGCCGATCCGTGTTTCGGATGTCCGGGCGAAGACCTCCCGGATACGGCCAGAACCGGCAAACCGGATCACGCCCAGCTTTGGGAGCTGTATATGATGCCTGTCAGTAAGGTATACGTTACCATCCGAAATACATAAAGCGTCTTTCGGATAGTGGGCATTTGTCTGATAGTGCTTGTCGTAGCTTTTTTTGTGAAACGTGGGGATCGATGTCCCCGGTTTCGTGGCAAAGTTGCTCCATGCGTTGCGATAGTTCTTTATCGCGTTGGCGATTGCCTGGGCGTCAATACGTTTGTCTTCAAGGAACGGATAATTAGCCTTAAAATCAGAGCTCTTCTCACCAAGGGATTCAAGGTAAGCGATTCGGTCAGCCACAGGCTGTAAATACGTTTTTACCTTGCGAAGGGAGAACAGCTCCGTATGACGGGCAACGAGGCGGTTGTAAATAAACCGTGCAGCACCATCATTACATGCAATGATATCCTTCTGGATATCAGACGGATACAGGCGCATCGTGAGTCCAATAACGTATGGCATGTCTTTCATTTTGTGCATGGAAAATGTCCTCCTTTCATGGTATAATTATACCACACATGAAGTGAAATATCCAGGCGTAAAACCGTCATATTTCAAAAGCGGAGGTTAAAGCACATGAAGCGCAAGGAACGGATCGAAGATGCTATATATGAGAGAGGCTATGTCTACAATTTCAACTTTCACCTGATCTGGTGTACCAGATACAGGCAGAAGGCATTTACCACACCTGAGCTTGCGCAGGAGATGAAAGACATCCTCACGGAGCAAGCACGGCTAAGTGGTATCACAGTTAAGGCTATAGAGGTTATGCCGGATCACGTGCATATGTTGATCAGCTTTAAACCCAAGGTTGCGCCCACTGATGTTGTGAGGATGCTGAAAGGACACAGCGCCAGAGTGTTTTTGTCACGACACCCTGAGATCAAAAACTCCAAGTTCTGGGGAGGGCATATCTGGACAAGAAGCTACTACATGAGTACTGTAGGCAACATGAGTAAGGATGTTGTAGAACGGTACATTAACAGCCAATATACCAAAGGGGGAAAGTGACTCCCAGGTAGGTTATTGGCAACCGGTCGCATTCCTCCCCTGACTAAAGTCAGGGGATTCCTGCTCTTGGAAATCATTGAA
>CAZMWS010000241.1:0-2999 GCA_964570085.1 uncultured Lentisphaeraceae bacterium
CATGTCATGGAGACCGTGGAATTTCTCGGGGAGAGGCAGGAGGCTCTTGGAGAGCAGCTCGAAGCTGGTGATGTGGAGGGAGAGCTCGCCGGTGCGGGTGTGGAAGGGGTATCCCTCCGCGGTGATGATGTCGCCCAGATCCAGCGCCTTGAATTCCGCGTAGGGCTCGTCACCGATCTCGGGGCGCTGCAGGTAGAGCTGGATGTGTCCGGCACCGTCCTGCAGGTTGGCGAAGAGGGACTTTCCCATGACGCGCTTGGCCATGAGGCGGCCCGCCACGCGGTAGGTGGGCTCGTGGGGCTCTTCGGTGCCCTCGGCAGGCACTGCACCGTGCTTCTGGCGGATTTCGTCGGTGGAGGTCAGTCCGTCAACGCGGTGTCCATAGAGGTTCTTGCCTGCGGCGCGGAGGGCATCCACCTTTGCGCGGCGGAGGGCGATGACATTTGCGCTCTCCTGCTGGGAGGGCGCGGCGGCGTTTTCCTGGGGATTCTCTTGAGACATGGGAAAAAGGGGGGGATGGGGTTGGTTGGATGACAAATCGGAAAAGGGTCTTCTGACGCGGTCGGCGCTACTTCTTCTGTTCGGGCTTTTTAGGAGCGGCGGCCTTCTTGGCGGGCTTTCGGAAGGAGTTCTCCTTGCCCTCCAGCAACCGTTGGATGTTCTCTTTGTGGCGATAGAAGATGATGGCTACCATGCAGGCGAAGAGTAAAATGACGGGCCAGCCCACGGGGCTCCAGCCGGTCACCTGGAAGAGCAAGGAGAGCAGCAGCACCGCCGCGGCGGCACCCAGGCTGGCGATGGCCACCACGCCCGTGCGCATCTCCAAAATCACCCATAGCACTAGCGCCAAAATCATGGGGTAGGGCGCCAGGCCCAGCGCGGCGCCGCCACCCGTGGCGACGCCCTTGCCACCCTTGAATTTCAGCCACACGGGATAGCAGTGGCCCAGAATCGCGCCGGCACCACCCGCCATCTTCGCAAAGACCGGCGAACAGACGCCCATCTTCGCTACCAGCCAGGCGCCAAGGAGCACGCCCAGGAGCCCCTTCAGGCAGTCCAGGGTGAAGCAGATCTTTCCCCAGCCGCCGCCCAGGACGCGGGTGACGTTGGTGGAGCCGATGTTCCGGGAGCCCTTGGTGCGGATGTCGACGCCGTTGATGAGGCCGATGAGAAGACCCCAGGGCACGCTTCCCAGGAGATATCCCAGAAGGGCGGCTAGCACTAGGGCGAGGATGGTGGTGTAGTCCATGAGTTGAGGTTACGATTGGGGTTGTGTGTAATGCGAAAGGGGGGGGCCGCCCGTGCGTACGTGCGCACTTCGTGGGCGCGCGTGCGCGTTGGCGCCGGGGCGCGCGTATGGTGTCCCGGCGTCTGAGGATGGGCGTGGGGGTGCTAGAGGATGGGCTGTACGCCCTGTCCGTCTTGGCGGAGGCGGTGGCACTGCCGGCAGCGGAAGGCCTCCAGGCCGTAGATGGTGGCCTGCTGGGGATCGGGGAGTACCAGCAATCGCTGGCCTTCCGGCAAGGCAAGGCCCTCGGGGTTGTTGCCGGCCTGCACAATGGCGGGACCCCGGAGGAGCTCTACCTCCAGGCGGCTCTCAGGGGCGATGACACGGAAACACTCGCCCTCTACGGCATTGCTGAAGGCGACACCGATGCCGCGCTGGAAGGTGCCGCGGGTGATGCTCTGGAAGTATCCCGTTGCCCCATAGACAGTTGCAATGACGACGGCGTCCGCAATGACCTGCGGGAAGAGCACCGCGCCGTCCTGCCAGAGTCTTACGCGGATGGCGCCCAGCGGATGGAGATGCCGTGCGATGACCAAGTCGTTGAGTGCCACCAGCTCTTCGCCTTGCTCGCTGCGCGCCCGCAGCTTCGAGAAGCGCGCGGGGGCGAAGTCTCCGTGGAAGAAGTGTTCCAGGCAGAGCGCCTCGCCGTGGAGGGGGCAACGCGGGTTATGGGAGCGGTCCCGGAGGGGGAATTTGGGGATTCCGGGGAAGTCCCGTTCTGCGCCCAGGAGGGTGCCGTCGCCGCCGTAGGAGATGACCAGCGCGGGGGTCGCGGGGTCCTCGGGGGCGAGCACCCGCACGGGGTAGGGTGCCAGGAGGGGCAGAAGCTCCTCGCGGTAGCGTCCCACTACCTTGACGGCGAGGGGTTCCTTGATGGGAAAGGAGAGGGATTCGGGCATGGGGTGCTGGGATCAGCGGCCGGTTTCGCGCCGGTAATCCAGGTTGACCCGGAATTGCAGCGCGCTTTTCACGCTGAGTCCGGCCTGGGAGAAGGGTGGCAGCTTCAGGCCCAGAATGGCATCCAGGAGCTTCCTGGCACAGTCGTTCATCTGGGCACTGTCGGAGGGATTGGCGATGGCGGCGGAGAGAATCCGTCCATCCGTGGAAATGTTCAGGGTGATGCACACGGGACGTGGCTGGGAGGAGAGATGCTCCGGTCCCAGACGATCCCAGTAGGTCTGCAGGGCCGTCTGCACGTGCGCAATCAGGTAGGTGTCGTAGGCACTCAGCTGCGAACCCGTCAGCCCCGCATTGGGATTGCCGCCCGCAGGACGGGAAACGGTGCCCGTGGGCGCACTGCGCGAAAGACGATCCTGGATTCGCTTCGCGGTGTCCTGACGGGAATCCCGGGGCTTCTGGGGCTTCGTCTTGTCCTTTTTGGTGCTCGGCGCACTCTTGAGACGGTCCTCCAAGGACGGCTTCTTCGGCTTTTCCACCTTCGGCTTTTCAACCTTCGGCTTCTCGGGCTCCGCCTTCGGAGTCTCTACAATCGGCGCAGGCGCGGGCTCGGGCTCCGGCGCAGGGGGCTCCGGCTCGGGTTCCGGCTCTGGCTCTGGCTCCGGCTCGGGTTCCGGCTCTGGCTCTGGTGCGCTCGTGGGCTCGGGTTCGGCGGGTCCCTGGACTGCTGGTCCCGCGGGGGCGGCCTCCATGAGTGCCACGGGGATGATGAGCTCCTCCGGCTCCGGCTTGTGCATCACGCAGGCAAGGCCCA
>CAZMWS010000242.1:0-2990 GCA_964570085.1 uncultured Lentisphaeraceae bacterium
CGGGATGGCGTTGCTGGGGGGCTCCTGATGGACGGCGGCGCGATGTGCGGCGCAGAGTCGGAGGGGTTCCAGGAGACGATCGGGCACCTGGAGGTGTCCGGTTCCCACGCCAAGCTTCACGCCATGGATATTCTCGCCGTGGAAATCAGAGCCGCCGGAGGGGAAGAGTCCCACGGAGCGGCAGATCTCCAGAGCATTCTGGACCTGCTTCGGGGTATGGAGGGCATAATAGCATTCCATGCCATCCAAGCCAATGGCCTTCAGGTCCACAGCCATCTGGCGGAGCTTTCGAACAGTGGGATTTCCCTTCGTGAAAGGATGCGCCCAGACCGCCACGCCGCCGCAGGAATGGATGGCGGAGATCGCCTCCTCGGGGGACGGCACCTCGCGGGCGACATAAGCGGATTTTGCAGTGCCCAGGAAGCGATTGAAGGCGCCCTGGACGGATTCGGCCGCGCCGAGGCGGACCAGTGCGCGGGCGATATGGGGCCGTCCCACCACGCCGCCATTGGCCTCACGCTCCAAATCCGCCATATCCAGATGGTACCCCATTTCCCCCAGTTTTTCCAGAATCGCGTAATTCCGCTTGACGCGGGCATTTCGGCATCCCGCCATGAATTCGTTCATCTCCCGGGAAGGCTCTCCCAGGAAGAGTCCCACGATATGGTACCCCAAGTTTTTGTTCTCACGGCTCCGGGCGGCCAATTCCACGCCGGGGACGCAGCAGATCTGGGGGAATTCCCGGGAAGCCGCCTGGAATTCCGGAAGGCCATCCATGGTATCGTGGTCGGTGAGTGCAAGGGCCTTCAGCCCCAATTTCACGGCCATGGAGACCAGTTCGCGGGGGGAGCAGGTGCCGTCGGAGGCGGTGCTATGACAATGGAGATCGATCATTCTGAAGTATTTTGGTAATATAGAAATCGTCCCGTGGGGGGCTATTCCCGAGCGAGATTTGCCACGCCGTAGAGGCATCCCAGGAGAGCGGGGACCGCGGTTTCCACGCGAAGGACCGCGGAGCCCAGGGTCACGGGGATGGCGCCGGCAGACAGGAGTGCGTTTTCTTCTGCAGGGGCGAAGCCGCCCTCGGGTCCCACAAAGAGGTACCGGCACTCTTTTGCCTCGGTGACTCCGAAGTGCTTTCGTGCGGTGGCCTCGGCGGCGGGCGAGGCACCGAAGAGGATCCCGGGGTGATCGGACTGTGCCTGGAGTTTCTCCAGGGAAGCGGAGAATTCCAGAGGCGGGAGCACCTGCGGAAGATAGGGATTGGCGGACTGCTTCAGGGCGGAGACCAGGGTATCCTGCCAGGAGCCGGCGATCTCCTCGGGGCGCGCCACGCCATAATGGCAGAGGATCGGCTGAATTGAACGAACGCCCAATTCCACGGCGGCCTTCAGGACCAGATCGAAGGCCTTTCCGCGGGGAGGCGCCACGCAGAGCACCGGCCAGAGTTCAGGGGGCGGGACAGTCCGGACCTTTTCCACCCGGCAGCAGGCCTGTCGATCGTGCTTTCCGCCCGTTTCACCGGCGAGGATGACGTCGGCAATGACACCGCGTCCATTCAGGAGCTGTAGCGCATCGCCTGCGCGGAGCCGCAGGACTCGGAGGGCATGGAGACTTTCCTGGGGAGAGAGGAGCACCTCCTCCCCTACCCCTGGGAGCTCCCCCTCCACATAAAAGCGCCGAATCTGCATAAGATACTGTCCCCCTCAACGGTAAGATATCTACTTCGGCTGGCTAGAGGCGTCTTCCTCGGGGAGCCATCCCACCAGGATATTGGGGAAGAGTGGGCATGCGAAGGACTCGGAGCGGAGGATGGCAGCTACCTTCTTCATCGCCCACTCCTCCTGGAAGTGATACTGCATCTTCTCCTTGATCTCCGCCTCGGTGGGGAGGCCCTCCAACTCCCGCTTTGCCAGAAGGATCTGCGCCACCTTCAGGGTCTCGGCCTCGCCGGCGCGGGCGGCGGGATAGACATCCAGCACGCGGATGTATCGATAGGAAGTGGGGGTTTCGATGAGCCCGCTGGTCTCGCCTTTCTGGCAAGTGAAGGGCTGTCCCCAATTACAATCCTGGATCTCCTGGCGGGTCATCGCCTTGTCAAAGACGCCGCCCTTGGAGGCCTCGGTGCCCTCGGAGAAATTCCGCGCAAGAAGAGCGAAGCCCTCGTCGGTCTGAAAGCCGTCCATCTGCGCAATGAGCTTGAAGTCCTCCAACTTCTTCGTCTGCTCTTCTTCCAGAGTCGTGCGGAGCTCCTTCAGATGAACGAGATTCTTCTCCAGCATATCGGCGGGGACCTCCACCTGATCCAGGACCTGCTGAAGATAGCTCGTGAGGAGAAGCATATCCTGTCGGGTCATCTGGAGGGGCGACTTTGCCTCCAGGGGGAACTTCTTCAGGAAGTCCTCAAAGGAGATCTTGGCATTGCTCTGTTTTTCCCAGCGGAGGGCGAGGGTCTTGAAGGCATCCTGTCCAGGGATGGTGCCGGACTTTTTAGCCTCTCCAAGCAGGATCCGCTGGCGGATCAGCTGACGGATTGCGCGGCGCGCCTGCTGCTGCTGCCGGGAATCCATGCCATTGGTCAACTGCGCCGCGGGAGAAGCGGCGCCCTTCTTCTTGGCATCCTGATAGATGGAGGTGGTATCCGCCAGAAATTCCTGGATCTGCGCCCAGGTAAAATCGCCCTCGGGGAGACGCAGAGCCAGATCATCCGCACGGAGGGACGCCATGCCCTCTTTGGAGAGGCCGTTGGCGGTCTCTGCAGCGGGGGAGGAAGCCTCCTGCTGATCCCAGGCAAAGGACTCTGTCTGAGCGTCAGTCTCCTCCTTTTGGCAGGAAGAGAGCGTACCCAGAAGTGCGAAGGAGAGTGTGGCGGCAAATAAGGAGGAGAGGTATTTCTTCATCATAATGCGGTTAAGATAATGGAGGAAGGCGGTGCCGGAGGCATCCGACGAGGCATTCCTTGCTTTTCGGCGAAATTCTATTCTTCGTCC
>CAZMWS010000243.1:0-2945 GCA_964570085.1 uncultured Lentisphaeraceae bacterium
CTGCTGAAGGATCCCGCCTGGATCCGTCTGGCGGCGCCTGGCGCGATCCTCGTTTTGGAGCAGGAGACCGGCACCCTGGATGTGCCCTGGGCGCCACTCTCTCCCTGGAGGCTCCTCCGGGAACGCTCCTTCGGCATCCGGACGCTCTCCTACGCCACGCCGGCGGAGTCCGCTACTGCTGAGGAGGAGAAGTAGGCTTCATGGATGCCTCTTGCCAGAATCTCGAGGGCACTCCCTCCCGGAAGGAGGAGCGCGCGCAGTTGCGGCGGGGGATGCGCGAACGCCTTCTCCACGATATGCCCGCCAACACCCGCACGGTGGCGGATCCCCTGCTGGCCTCCCGGCTCTTCCAGGAGTGCCAGGCGCTGGTGGCGTATGTGGCGATGGTGGACGAAGTCAGCGTCTCGGCGCTGATGAACGACGCGTTGCTTCAGGGGAAGGCGCTTTATCTGCCCGTCAGCGAAAATGGCGTCTATGCCCTGGCGCGCGTGGAGTCCCTGGGGCGGCAGCTGGTGCCCGGGCGCTACGGCATCCTGGAGCCCACCCCCGATTGTCCCCGCGCGGAGGCCCTCCCTGAACGCACTCTTTGGCTTGTCCCCGGACTCGCTTTCGATCCCGAAGGCAATCGCCTGGGACGCGGCGGCGGATTCTACGACCGTCTTTTCCAGCGGTATCCACAGGGATTCCGTCTGGGGATCTGCCGGGAATGCCAGGTGCTGGAACAGATTCCCCGGGAACCCTGGGATCAGCCCGTGGCGGCACTGCGCACGCCTCTGCGCTGGATCCCCGGTGAGCCCGCGCCCCGCTGGTAAAAAAAACAAATCGCGGAAATATCCCCCTTGCGATGACACCCCTTCTAACTTCAGTCAATCTTCTCCCTGCGTTTCTCCAGGCGCAACAGAGCTTCCTCTCCGCGGAAGACGAGGCGACCCTCAATACCCTGCAGCTCTGGTTCATCACCGGCGCCAGCCTCATGCTGGTGCTTCTGGTGCTCTGGCAGATCCTCTCCAATAATCGCCGCAGTCGCATGGAGAAGGGCATCCGCTCGGATTTGGAGGAGGCACGGAAGAATTTGGAGAACTCCCGCGCGCAGGCGGAGGCACAGGCGCAGAATATCCTGAAGGAGGCCGAATTGAAGGCGGGCGATGTTCTCTTGGGTGCCCGCCAGGAGGCGGATCGCGTCCAGAAGGAGGGGCAGCAGGAGCTGGAACACCAGCGCGAACGCCTGCGCACCCGCGAGGACGCCCTCACGGATCGTCTGAATACCCTGCAGAAGCATCTGGTGGATCTCCAGGAGCGCGGGAAGGCCTGTCGCGCCGAAGAGGAGGAGATCCAGAAGCGCCGTGCGGCCTTGGAGGCCGACCGCGAGGAGTTGCGTCGCCGCCAGGAGAAGCTGGCGGGTTCCACCGCCGAGGAGATCCGCACACAGCTCCTTTCGGAGATCCGCCGCGAGATGGCCAGCGAGGAGGCCGCCATGATTCGCCGTCAGCAGGAGGAGAATCGCCAGCAGCTCCAGGAGAATGCCCGGCGGATGCTGCTGGGCGCCATGCAGCGGCTCTCTTCCGATAGCGTCCGCTCCGGCGCGGTCACCGTGGTGGCGTTGCCTAACGAGGAGATGAAGGGCCGCATCATTGGAAAGGAGGGCCGAAATATCCGCACGCTGGAACAGGCCACCGGCACCAATCTCCTGGTGGATGATGTCCCGCAGAGCGTGGTGATCTCCTGCTTTGATCCCATTCGACGGGAGGTGGCGCGGCGAGTCCTGGAGAAGCTCATGGACGACGGACGCATCCATCCTAGTCGCGTGGAGGAGCTGGTGGCCGCCACCCGCGAGGAATTGGATGGCGAGGTGCTCCAGGCCGGCAAGGAGGCCGCGGAGAGCCTGTCGCTTTTCCTCCCCGATAACCTGCTCTCGATGCTGGGACGGCTCGCATTCCGATACAGCTTCTCCCAGAATGTGTTGCAGCATTCGTTGGAGGTGGGTCGCATGGCGGGCACGCTCGCCGCAGAAATGGGCATGGATGCCGAGATGGCGCGCCGCGCGGGATTGCTCCACGATATCGGAAAGGCGGCGGACGCCGAGGCGCAGGGCACACACGCCGCGCTGGGCGCGGAGATCCTCCGTCGCGCAGGCGAGGACCCCCGCGTGATCAACGCAGTGGCCGCACACCACGACGAGGTCCCCCAGGAGGGCCCCCTGGCGGTGCTGGTGCAGGTCTGCGATACGCTCTCCGCCGCGCGTCCCGGCGCGCGCTCCGAGTCCACCGAGTTTTTCCTGAAACGACTGGAGAATCTGGAGCGCATCGGGAATTCTTTCAAGGGCGTGGAATCCTGCTACGCTCTCCAGGGCGGACGCGAACTCCGCGTGCTGGTGAAACCCCAGGAGATCTCCCAGGAACAGGCACAGATCCTCGCACGCGACATGGCCGGGAAGATCCAGGCCGAAATGAGATACCCCGGACAAATCCGCGTCACCGTGATCCGCGAGACACGCTGCGTGGAATACGCGCGATAGCGCACGGTATCGTAAGTACTTAGCAATTAGTGGTTAGTGGATAGCTGTGCGGTCGCTGCGCGGCTCTTCCGCCGCTGAGGCGGCGGTACTTGTATCGCCGCAAGAGTGCGGCGCGCCCGAATTGGCGCGCAGAAAGGAAAAAGGCAAAAAAAGGTACCGCCGTATCAGCGGCGGAAGAAACTAGGCGGGGGTGCGGGGGCGGCAGCCTCCCGTCCTTTGGACATCCCTTTGGGGGGGTGGGGCGTCTTCCTTTAGGGGAAAACGCATAATATTGCTGAAAATTTTTTGGGAAGAGTGGGGTAGTCGGAATGGTTGATAGGGAAGACCCAACCAAAGGACGGAGGGGCTCGCGCCCCCCCGTGCCCCCGCTTTGCTAGGTAGAAGGTAGAAGGTAGAAGGTAGAAGGTAGAAGGTAGAAGGTAGAAGGTAG
>CAZMWS010000244.1:0-2928 GCA_964570085.1 uncultured Lentisphaeraceae bacterium
ATGGACACAATGGATCTTCTTAAAAATGTTTGAAAAAGGACTTGCATTTAGAGATAAGACACTTGTTAATTATTGTCCAAGTTGTCGTGTTGTTTTATCTAATGAGGACTCTCAAGGAGGAAAATGTGATATTTGTCATTCACAAGTAGTTCAAAAAGATAAAGATGTTTGGTATTTAAGAATTACTGAGTATGCAGATAAATTACTAGAAGGATTAAAAGAAGTTGATTATTTACCTAATATTAAATTACAACAAGAAAATTGGATAGGTAAATCTACTGGTGCTTACGTTGATTTTAAAGTAGCAGGTACAGATGAAATACTTAAAGTATATACAACTAGACCAGATACTTTATTTGGGGCAACATTTATGGTTGTAGCACCAGAACATCCATTGATTGAAAATAATAAAGATCGTATTACAAATATGGATGAAATTGTTAAATATCAAGAAGAAGCTAAGAAGAAAACAGAATTTGAACGTGTTCAATTAGCAAAAGATAAAACAGGTGTTAAAATAGAAGGACTTGTTGCGGTTAATCCAATTAATGATAGTGAAGTTCCAATATATATAGCAGATTATGTTATGATGGGATATGGTACTGGAGCTATTATGGCTGTTCCTGCACATGATACAAGAGACTATGAGTTTGCTACTAAATTCCAAATTCCAATTATTCAAGTAATTGAAGGTGGAGATATAAGTAAAGAAGCTTATACTGGAGATGGAGTACATATTAATTCTTCATTCTTAGATGGTTTAAATAAGAGTGAAGCTATTGAGAAAGTAATTAGTTACTTAAAAGAAAAAGGTGTTGGAGAAAAAGCTGTTCAATATAAAATGAAAGATTGGGCTTTCAATAGACAAAGATATTGGGGAGAACCTATTCCAATAGTTCATTGTGAATATTGTGGAGATGTTGCAGTTCCTTATAATGAGTTGCCTTTAAAACTTCCTCCAGTAGAAAACTTTGAAGTTGGTACAGATGGAGAAAGTCCACTTGCTAAAATTGAAAGTTTTGTTAACTGTAAATGTCCAAAATGTGGAAGAGATGCAAAAAGAGAAACAGATACAATGCCACAATGGGCTGGATCTAGTTGGTATTTCTTAAGATATATTGATCCACATAACGATAATGAATTTGCTTCACAAGAGAAATTAAAATACTGGATGCCAGTAGATTGGTATAATGGTGGTATGGAACATGTTACTAGACACGTTATTTATTCTAGATTCTGGTATCATTTCTTATATGATTTAGGACTTGTTCCAACTAGTGAACCATATAAGAAGAGAACTGCACAAGGACTTATTTTAGGACCGGATGGAGAAAAGATGAGTAAATCTCGTGGTAATACAATTGATCCTAATACAGTAGTTAGTGAGTATGGTGCTGATACTTTGAGAACTTATGTATTATTTATGGGTGAATATGGATTAGAAACACCTTGGAATCCACAAGGAGTTAAAGGTATTAGTCGTTTCTTAGATAGAGTATATCGTTTAAGTGAAAATGTAGTTGAAGGAGAAGATTACAGTCAAAGTTTTGTTAATTTGATTCATAAAACAATTAAGAAAGTAAGTCTTGATATTGAAAGTATGAAATTTAATACAGCAATTTCAGAACTTATGAAATTAGTTAATGAATACTATAATGTTCCTTCTATTACAAAAGGAGATTATAAAGTATTATTAACATTACTTTATCCTTTTGCTCCACATATTTGTGAAGAATTAAATGAAAAGATGGGTTATAGTCCAATATGTGAAGGGGCATGGCCAACTTATGATGAAGATAAGACAATTGATGATGAAAAAGAGATTGCTGTTCAAGTTAATGGTAAAGTAAGAGGTACAATTGTTGTTAATGCTGATATGGATGAAGAAAGTATTAAAAAGATGGCCTTAGAAGAAAGTAATGTTTCTAAACATACTGAAGGAAAAGAAATTGTTAAAGTCATCATTATTAAAAATAAAATAGTTAATATAGTAGTTAAGTAGGGGAAACTCTACTTTTCTTTTGCTTTACAAAATTAAATATTTGTAGTATAATAGTCGTATTTTAAAGGGGGATTATCTATGAGTGAAAATGAGAGGGAATTAGTTCTTAAACATTTGGATTCTATTGGGGTAGATACAACTTTTCTTATAAGAGAATCTTTTTTAGGGTATAAATGGCGTAAAGAAAGAAGCAAATTATATGGAATGGATGAAGAACTTCCTACTAAGTTGATAAAAATGTATTATGAATTAAATACTGGTGGGGTGTATTTTGATAGATTGAAATCAGCTTTTGTACGTAAATATATTCGTAACGAAAGTAAGTTGGAGTGTGTACATTCGGCAGTAGAAGTTAAGGGATTAGAAAAAATGTATGAATATATTCATTCAGATGATATTAATTATCGTTTTGATGTTTATACGTTACTTGATTTACATGCTAAATTATTTTCTTTTGCTCCGCATCCTGAGGCAGGAGGACGAATTAGAAATGATAATGTTTATTTACCTGGTAGTGGTGTTGAACTTTGTGATTGGCGTGAGATTAGAAGAGAATTAAATAAGATAGATGAAAGAGTACAATGCTTAGTAGAAATGGCTCCAGAGATTAGAAAATTTGGGGATGCTGATGATTTACTAGCATATTTAGATTTATGTATAGAAGTTAAATGTGGACTTATTAAAATACATCCTTTTATGGATGGTAATGGAAGAACAATTAGAGGTTTTGTTAATAAATTGTTTGAAGATGCTGGACTACCACCTACTTATATATTAGAAAAAGAACGTGGAGAATATCAAAAAGCAATGAATAAAGCTTTATTAGAAGATGATTATAGTGATATTAAGAACTTTTATCGTTATAAAGTTTGTGATTCAATTGTAGAACTTGATATTAATGATAGAGTATCAGAAAGAAATAGAAA
>CAZMWS010000245.1:0-1751 GCA_964570085.1 uncultured Lentisphaeraceae bacterium
GTTTTGCGGGGCGAAACCCCGCGCCGGAATCTACCGGCGCGTGCGTCAATGCGGGCGCTAGGCGCCCGATCTCCCCTACCTAGCCAAACCTAGCCCAAACGCAAAAAGCGGCGAAGAGATGTATCTTCGCCGCTTTTTCTATGTACCGGTACCGCCGTTAGGCGGAAGAAACCAGGCAGGGGTGCGGGGGCGGCAGCCTCCCGTCCTTTGGATATCCTGCTTAGGGGAAAGCACTTCTACTGTCTGCCACGGTTCTGCTTTCGCAACAAAAAACGCGAAAGAGCGCTCTGCGGCATCTTATGAACTAGCCGCCAATTTGCACCGCATACCGGACGGTCTCCATGGCGTCTTTGGCGTAGTGATCGGCACCGATTTTGTCAGCGTAATCCTGTGTGAGGACGGCGCCGCCCACGACCACCTTCGCCCAGGGAGCGGAGGCGCGAAGCTGTTTGATGGTCTCTTCCATGGCAGGGACAGTGGTGGTCATGAGGGCGGAGAGTCCGACGAGGGGCGCGTGATGCTTGATGGTCTCCTGGACGATGGTCTCCGGTGGCACATCCTTTCCCAAGTCCCAGACGCGGAAGCCGTAGTTTTCCAGGAGGAGTCGGACGATATTCTTTCCGATATCGTGAATATCCCCGTGGACAGTCGCCAGGATGAAATCGCAGCGTTCGGGGGCGGCCTCTCCGGGGTGTTCCAAGAGGAACGCCTTCACCTTTTCGAAGGCGGCCTGCGCGGCCTCGGCGCTCATGAGGAGTTGCGGCAGGAAGATCCGCTTTGCCTCAAAGGCGACGCCCACTTGATCCAGCGCGGGAATCAGCTCCTGCTGCACCAGCGCCATAGGCTCACTCCCCTGCGCGAGGGCGCTAGCGGCGTGGGAGCCGGCGGCGTCGCGGAGTCCATTGAGGACTGCCTGAAAGAGCGGCGAGTGCTCCTCCTCGGCTGGTGCGGGGGTGGTGTTTTGGGCTGTGGCTGCGGGCGACGCCGTGACTGTCGTCTCGGGCAGAGACTGTGCGTATTGGATATAGGAGAGGCAATTCGCGTCGAGATTTGCGAGAGCGCGGTAGGCGTGGAGTGCCTTTTGCATTTCGGCGGAGTGTGGATTCATGATGGCGGCGGAGAGTCCGCGGGTGAGTGCCATCGTGAAGAAGGTGCTGGTGATCAGATCCCGTTTGGGGAGACCGAAAGAGATATTGGAGACTCCCAGGGAGGTATGGCAATGGAGTTCGGTGCGGATGCGTTCCAGTGCCTCCAGAGTCACGCTGGCGGCGTGCTGATCGGAGGAGATCGCCATTGCCAGGGGATCGAAGAGGAGGTCCTTTGGGGCGATGCCGTATTTGGCGGCCTCACTGACGATCTTTCGCGCTATTGCGACCCGTCCTTCCGCATCCTGTGGGATGCCGGACTCATCCAACGTCAGCGCCACCACCACGCCGCCGTACTTTTTCACCAGCGGGAAGACCTGGTCCATGACGGACTGCTTGCCGTTGACGGAGTTCACCAGCGCCTTCCCGTTGTAGCGGCGCAGCGCCCGTTCCATAGCGATGGCATCGGAGGTATCGATTTGGAGGGGCAGCGGGAGGATTGCCTGGAGTTCCCGGACCACCTCCTCCAGCAGCGCGGGCTCATCCACCTCGGGAAGTCCCACGTTCACATCCAGCACCTGTGCACCCTGCTTCTGCTGGCGGATGCCCTCGTTAAGCACATATCCCAGATCGTGCTCCAGGAGCGCCTGCTTGAAGCGCTTTTTG
>CAZMWS010000245.1:1761-2876 GCA_964570085.1 uncultured Lentisphaeraceae bacterium
TTTGCCGGTGGGATTGATGCGCTCGCCGATGAGCACGGGATCATGTCCGAAAGAGACCGCAGCTGCGTAGGAAGAGACCACGGTCTCGTTCTTGGGGACGATGAAAACCGGTGCGATCTCGCGGGATTTCTCCACCAGATTCCGGATATATTCCGGGGTGGTTCCGCAGCATCCGCCGGCGATCCGGACGCCGCGTGCGATCATCTGGGAGACATCGGTGCCGAATTCCTGTGGGGTCACATCATAGAGCGTGCGACCATCCTCCACGTGTGGCATGCCGGCATTGGGCTCGAAGAGCACGGGGATGGATGCGTGGGCGAGATACTCCTCCACCACCGGCATCAGCGCCCTGGGGCCCAGGGAGCAATTCACGCCGATGGCATCGGCGCCCATGCCCTCCAGCATGGCGACCATCGCAGCCGGACTGGCACCCGTCATCAGCTTGCCGTCCTCGCCGTAGGCATTGGAGACCAGCACCGGGAGCTCCGAATTCTCCTTGGCGGCCAGCAGCGCCGCCTTGGTCTCGTAGCAGTCGTTCATGGTCTCGATGAAGATGGCATCCACCCCCTGCTCTACTCCCAGGCGCACCGTGGCGGCAAAACACCGCACCGCATCCTCGAAATCGTAGTCGCCGTAGGGCTTCAGGAGTCGTCCGGTGGGTCCCATATCCAGTGCCACGACCATGGGATGGGGCTCTTTTCCCTGTGCGCGCTCCTCAAAGGACACCTGCTCCCGCGCTTCCTTCACCAGCCGGACCGCCGAAGCGATGATCTCCCGGAGGCGTGCTTCGTCAAAATGCAGGAGATTGGCACCGAAGGTATTGGCGGAAACCAAGTTGCTTCCCGCGCGGTAGTAGTCTGCGTGGATCCCCCGAATCACCTCCGGATGGCTCAGATTCCATTCCATGGGCGACTCGCCGGCACGCAGTCCCGCCGCCTGCAAAAGGGTGCCCATGCCGCCATCCAAATAGAAAGTGCGAGAGGAAAGGGCTGAAAGAAGAGAAAACATAAAAAGGAGGAAAGAGGAAGGAGGAAGTTAGGCCAGGGTTTCGCAGGCGAACCCCCGCGCCGGAATCTACCGGCGCGTGCGCTAAATGCCGCGGCAAGCGCCGCGAA
>CAZMWS010000246.1:0-2867 GCA_964570085.1 uncultured Lentisphaeraceae bacterium
GATGGGTTTCGCCTGCGAAACCCTGGCCTAACTTCCTCCTTCCTCCTTCCTCCTTTTTCCTTTTTCAACAAAAAAAGCCCCTGCGCTTGCAGGGGCCTTTTTTGTAAAATAGTGGTGGCGCCGCTTGGGAATGCTCTGCTGTGTGCAAAAAAGATAGAGTCTAGAGACTCCGATGCAAGAATTGTCCAGAGTGCCATTATGCGGCGTCACCGGAGTTACCATAGTCCCTCCGCCCCGGTTTTCCATTTTGGGGCGGGGGAGCGATGGCATTTCTGGGTGTTGCTACTTCTGTTGGAAGTCTGGCGTGGCCTCCACATTCAGGAGTTTCTGTGCCCACTCGCGGAGCTTGAACTTCTGGATTTTTCCGGAGGCGGTCTGAGGGAAGTTCTCCACGATGAAGAAGTGTGCCGGGGTCTTGTAGAAGGCGATCTTATTGCGGCAGTAGTCCCGCATCTCCTCCTCGGTCAGATCGGTGACGCCCTTCGCCGCGATGATGAACGCGCAGACGATCTCGCCGTACTTCTTATCGGGGGCGCCCACGACCTCGCACTGTTCCACGCGCTTGTTGGTCATGAGGAACTCCTCGATTTCGCGGGGGTAGATATTCTCGCCACCGCGGATGATCATGTCCTTGAGTCGTCCGGTGATGCGGTAGTATCCCTCTTCGTCCACCTGTCCCAGGTCTCCGGAGTGGAGCCATCCATCGGGCTCGATGGCCTTCTTCGTCTCCTCGGGCATCTTGTAGTAGCCCTTCATGACCGTGTAGCCACGAACCATGATCTCGCCGGTGGTATTGGGAGGGAGCGTCTCGCCGGTATCGGGATCCGCGATCTTGATCTCGATATTCGGCTGGATGGTTCCCACCGTCTGCACCCGGCGTTCCAGGGTCTCGTGGGCGCTGGACATGGTGATCACGGGGGAGGACTCCGTGAGGCCGTAGGGGATGGTGATCTCGGGCATGTGCATCTCCCGGATGACCCGCTGCATGAGCTCGGTAGGACAGAGCGAGCCGCTCATGATGCCGGTGCGCAGGCTGCTCATGTCGAACATCTTGAACATCGGGTGATTCAGCTCGGCGTAATACATGGTGGGCACGCCATAGAGCGCCGTCGCCTTCGCCTTCTGCACCGACGCCAGCACCAGCAGCGGATCGAACTGCTCGCACATCACCAGCGTGGCGCCGTGGGAGAAGACCGCCATGACGCCCAAAACGCAACCGAAGCAGTGGAAGAGCGGCACTGGCACGCAGACGCGATCCTCTTTCGTCAGGATCTGCCGCTCGCCGATGTAGTAACCGTTGTTCAGGATATTGCGGTGGGTCAGCATGACGCCCTTGGGGAATCCCGTGGTGCCGCTGGTATACTGCATGTTCACCACATCCTGGTTGGAGATGCCGCTCATGGCCTCCTGCAGGACCTCGTCATCCACGCTGCGTCCCAAAGCGAAGAGCTCCTCGCTGGAATACATGCCGCGGAACTTCTCCTGTCCCAGATAGCACACCGTCTTCAGGCAAGGAAGGCGCTTGCTGTTCAGATAGCCGCGGGGATTGGTGCG
Organism: uncultured Lentisphaeraceae bacterium; assembly: GCA_964570085.1. Taxonomy (GTDB): domain Bacteria; phylum Verrucomicrobiota; class Lentisphaeria; order Oligosphaerales; family Oligosphaeraceae; genus UBA1724. The sequence continues at coordinate 1,555 of CAZMWS010000246.1, forward strand.
CAGCTCGGGCAACAGCTCGTACATCACGTCCACATAGCTCACATCCCGCTGGCCATCCACAATGGCCACCATCTTCATGTCGGACTGCTTCAGGACGTATTCGACCTCGCTGATCTTGTAGTTGGTGTTGATGGTCACCAGCACGCAGCCGATCTTTGCGGTAGCGAACATGAAGGTGAGCCACTCGGGGACATTTCGCGCCCAGACGCCCACGTGGTCGCCGCGCTTGATTCCGATGGCAAGAAGGCCCTTCGCCAAATCCTCGCAGCGCTGGTCGAACTCCTTGTAGGACCAGCAGAGGTTCCGGTCGGGATACATGATGAAGGGATGGTCGGGCTGCGTGGCCACCAGGTCCTTCATGAACTCCCCGATGGTCTTTTCGGTAAACAGCTTCGCGTCGTAGATGCTACTCATGGCAGTGTCTCCTCTCAACGCCTTCCCTCATTTGGGGGAGTAGATCACCGCCAGAATCCGCGCGCCCTGCTCGCCAGCGGCATGCAGGTGGTGCGGCACGATGGAATCGTAGTAGATGCTCTGGCCCTTCTCCACACGGTAGTGCTCCTTGCCGTAGACCACCTCAATGGCGCCCTCCAAGACAAAGACGAACTCCTCGCCCTCGTGACTCGACAGCTCGTATTTCTCCGCAGAAGCCGGCTTCACCTCAACCACGAAGGGCTCCATGCTGCGATCCGCCTTGTTCACCGACAACGCATGGAAGACCAGTCCGCCCTGGTGACCACCCGAGAACCGCAGCTCGCCGTCATCCTCCTTGATGTTGGCATCGCTGATCACAGGGCCCGACAGGGAGGAGTCATCCAGGAAGGTGCCCAGGCGGCATCCGAGTCCACGGGCAATGGCCTGCAGGGGCGCCAGAGACAACGCGATCTCGCCCTTCTCAATCTGACCCAACAACTCCACCGACAACCCCGTGCGCGCGCCCAATTCCTCCAGGCTCACACTACGAAGCTCCCGAAGATCACGAATCTTGGCTCCAATGCGATCGTTGACAGGCATGACTTCTCTCCTCAAAAAATGAATTAACTACGACTGCGTTACAAAAAAAACACCCCGCCAATCGACGGAGAAAAACGGACGCCTCTTACGGCATACCGTAAGTGGTTAGTACTTAGCAATTAGCGATTAGTTGCCAGTTGCAAGGACACTGCGCGGCTCTTCCGCCTTACGGCGATACCGCGCTTCTGGGCCGCAAAGCGGCGCGTGCTTTCCAACGACGCGTGCCTTCCTAGGCACAGTTTCGCAGGAAGATCTCCAAAGGACGGAGGGGCTTGCGCCCCCCGAACCCCCGCCTAATT
>CAZMWS010000247.1:0-2866 GCA_964570085.1 uncultured Lentisphaeraceae bacterium
CGCCTGCGGCACCTTACAGACTAGCAGCTAACCACTAACCTGCTAAGTACTAATTTTGCGCCTGCGGCACCTTACAGACTAGCAGCTAACCACTAACCTGCTAAGTACTAATTCAGGGCAGTTTCGCCAGTGCCTTTTGGATTTCCTCATCGGAGGGGATGTAGTCTTCGAGGGTGCCGTCGTTGAACTTGCCGTATGCGACCATATCGAAGTATCCGGTGCCGCTGAGACCGAAGAGGATATTCTCGGCCTTTCCTTCCTGCTTGCAGCGGAGGGCCTCCTGGATTGCGCCGTAGATGGCGTGTCCGCTTTCGGGAGCGGGGAGGATTCCCTCGGTGCGCGCGAAGTACCGTGCCGCCTCGAAGACGGTGGTCTGCTTCACGGAGCGCGCCTCCAGAATTCCCTGTTCATGGAGTTCGGAGAGCAGCGTGCTCATGCCGTGGTAGCGCAGTCCGCCGGCATGGATGGCGGCGGGCATATAGGAGGATCCCAGGGTATACATCTTCGCCAGCGGGCAGACGCGTCCGGTATCGCAGAAGTCGTAGGCGTATTTGCCGCGGGTGAGGGAGGGGCATGCCACGGGTTCCACTGCCACGAAGCGTGTGCGGTTCTTTCCGCGGAGGCGATCCGCCACAAAGGGGGAGATCAGTCCGCCCAGATTGGAGCCGCCGCCGGCGCAGCCCACCACCACATCGGGAGTCACGTCGTATTTTTCCAGGGCGGTCTTTGCCTCCTGTCCGATGATAGTCTGGTGGAGGAGCACCTGGTTCAGCACCGAGCCCAGAACATACCGGTATCCGGGATTGGTGACCGCGCGTTCCACGGCCTCGGAGATGGCACAGCCCAGGCTGCCGGTGGTGGTGGGATTCTCCGCCAGGATCCGACGGCCCACCTCGGTGGTGGTGGAGGGCGACGGCGTCACATCGGCGCCGTAGGTGCGCATGACCTCGCGGCGGTGGGGCTTCTGCTCGTAGGAGCACTTCACCATGAAGACATGGCAGTCCAGCTTGAAGAATGCGCACGCCATGGCCAGTGCGGTGCCCCACTGTCCGGCGCCGGTCTCGGTGGTGACGCCCTTGAGGCCCTGCTGCTTGGCGTAGTATGCCTGTGGCACGGCGGAGTTCAGCTTATGGCTGCCGGAGGTGTTGTTTCCCTCGAACTTGTAATAGATGTGTGCGGGGGTATCCAGTGCCTTCTCCAGGCAGTATGCGCGGACCAGCGGCGAGGGCCGGAACATCCGGTAGAAGTCCAGGACGGGCTGGGGGATGGGGATGTATTCGTGTTCCTCGTCCAGTTCCTGCTTGGCGAGCTCCTCGCAGAAGACATGGGAGAGCTCTTCCAGGGTCATGGGCTGACGGGTGGCGGGATTCAGCAGCGGCGCGCACTTTCCGGGCATGAGGGCCCGGAGGTTGTACCAGGCGCGGGGCATCTCGTCTTCCTGAAGAAAGGTCTTGTAGGGGATTTCCTGAGACATGGTTGTGGACTCCTTCCCGCTGTGGGGATTTATGGGGATCTTGGGGAACTTTGGGAAACTGTGGGAAAGCTGTGGAATTCTGGGAAACAAAAAAGCCGGGGTGACGGCTGCCTGCTTGCGCTTGCTCCGTCACTCCGGCTTGCTCTCTGAAATGCAAAAGGCGGGGAATCGGATTATCCGATTTCACCCGCCACGACACTCACGATTTTTTTTCTTCCGTGATTCTTGTACAACATCAGAGACCGGTCGTGACGGAGCTACGCCACCACCACCAGCTGAGGTTCACAAGATTGGAAGAGAGATACTTCATTCGTAAGGGCAAAGGATTTGGAAACGGCGCTTAAAATAACGCCCCATTTTCGCATTGCCAATCGACGCCGTCAACTTTTTGAAAAAGTCGGCGAGCATCCTTCCCTACGGCTTTCTGGGGGTCAAGGAAAAGATCTTGTCTCCTGGACGGAGCTTCTCCTGGCACGGAAAAGTGGGCTGTGCTCCGACGCCGGCGAAATCGATGGGATTTCCCTGGCTCTGGAGCTCCGAGACCACGGTCTCCACGGCGCCGGTAGTGGGTCCCGTCACCAGGATCCGCTGTCCCTTCTGGAGATTGCCGCTCTGCAGCAGCACCTCTGCGATATGGGGGTGTGCGTAGTAGTGCGTGACCACGCCCAGGAAGGTCTTTTGGATGGTTGCCTGGCTATCCCGGTCACCCGCCCAGATATCGCCCTGCTCGCCATAGTAGTATCCGCCCTCCCAGAACTTCCGGTTGAAGACGCCCTCCAGGGCCTCCCGCCAACCCCGCAACTCCTCCTCGCTGGGAGACCGTCCCGCCAGCCAGGCATCCAGCGCCTGTCGATAGCACCGGGTCACCGTAGCCACGTAGTCCGCGCTGCGACCGCGGCCCTCGATCTTCAGCACCGAGACCCCCGCATTCAGCAAGCGGGGCAGTCCCGCGATGGTGCACAGGTCCTTGGGGGACATGATGTAGCGGTTCTGGAGCTTGAATTCCATGCCGGTCTCCGCATCGCGCACCAGGTATTCCCGTCGACAGGGCTGGTAGCAGCTGCCGCGGTTGCTGCTGGCGCCGTATTCGCAGAGGCTCATGCCGCAACGCCCGGAGAGTCCAATGCAGAGCGCGCCATGGACGAATGCCTCCAGTCGCAGGAGCTCGCCGCTGGGTCCCCGGACTTGGTGGGCGACGATATTCTCGTGGAGCTCCTGGAGCTGTTCCAGGGAGAGCTCCCGTGCCGCCACCACGGTATCCACGTAGGGCGCATAGAAGGCGGCGGTCTCCCAATTGGAGAGATTCGCCTGAACGGAGAGATGACAGGGGATTCCCAGGGCGCGGGCACGCCGCAGAACCGCGGGATCCGCAGCGATGACGGCGTCCACACA
>CAZMWS010000248.1:0-2832 GCA_964570085.1 uncultured Lentisphaeraceae bacterium
TCTAATGCATAAATCGTTTATTACAAACGAGTTATGCATAAATTCACCTAAATTTTCCTAGATTTTTTCCACCGTGAAACTTTTGAGAGCCCCGTCTAGGTTAAGCAGTGCCTGCGGCGCTTTTCCGCCCTTCCGTAGGGAGAAAGGAGGAGGTAGTAGGTAGAAGTTTAAGCAGTGCCTGCGGCGCTCTTCCGCCTACCGGCGGTACTGCGCGCCAATATGGGCGCGCTTAGCGCACGCGCCGGTAAATTCCGGCGCGGGGTTTCGCCGTGCGAAACCCTGGCCTAACTTCCTCCTTCCTCCTTCCTCCTTCCTCCTTTTTCATGTTTTTTCCTTCCTCCTTCCCAATTTCATATTTTCCCCTATGAAACGCTCCCTCCCCCTCCTCCTTGCCGCCATGACGCTCTCGCTCTTCGCCTTCGAGATCCGTCTCCCCAAGAATGCCGACGCCCCCGAGAAGACTGCGGGAAAGGAATTGCAGAAGTATCTGCAGCTCTTGAGTGGCGACCCCATTCGCGTGACGCTCAAGGAGAATGGCCATGGTCATTCACTCGAGGGTGATATCTGTGTGGGCAAGAGCCCGGAGGCGCTATCAGCGCTGGGCCTCTCCGACTGGAAGGCCCTCCAGCCCGACGAAGTCCTCTACAAAGTGGACGACGAGGGCGTGTTGTGGATTGCCGGCGAAGGCAACCGCGGTACCCTCTATGCCGCCTACGAATTCCTGGAACGGGAATACGGCGTGCGCTTCTTCACCCGGGATTGCGAGCTGCTCCCCAAGACCGCGGGCGCCCTGACACTGCCCGCGAAGGGCACTAGCCACCGCTACGCACCGCCCTTCATCTCCCGCGTGGCATTCTTCCAGAGCATCGTGGAGGGCACCCCGGAATTCCTCCCCAAGACCCGCAATAACTTCCTGGGGAACTTCCGCACTGTCCCCGAGGAATTCGGCGGCACCGACAGCATCATCGGCTTCGTCCACACCATGAGCCGACTCGTCCCCGAAAGCAATTTCGCTCAGCATCCCGACTGGTTCGCTCTGCGTGACGGAAACCGCTATCCCGGCGGCACCATCGGACAGCCCTGCCTCTCCAACCCGGGCACCCGTCAGGAGATCATCCGGAATGTGCTTGCCGAGCTCCGCAAGGACGGTGGGAAGAGCCGCTTCATCTCCGTCTCCCAGAACGACAATCAGCGCTACTGCCAGTGCGATGCCTGCAATGCCTTCGTGGAGGCCCACGGCAATCAGACTGACCTGCTCATTGACTGCGTCAACCAGGTCGCTGACGCCGTGGCGAAGGAGTTCCCCGGCGTCTATGTGGACACCCTGGCCTACAACTACACCCGTCAGCCCCCCAAGACCGTCATGCCCCGGGACAACGTGGCAATCCGCTACTGCACCATCGAGGCACACTCCTTCTTCCCCCTGGAATCCGCCCAGAACAACGACCTCTTCCAGGAAATGCTCCAGTGGAAGCCCGTAGCAAAGCACATGCTCATCTGGAATTACGTCACCGACTTCGCAAAATACTACCTGCCACACCCCGATTTCCACGCATTTGCACAGGATACCCGCTTCTTCCAGGAGTGCAATGCCATCAATATCTTCCAGCAGGGCGCCTACGAGGCCTGCGGAGCCGCCGCCGATCTGGCAGACCTCCGCGTATACATGCTCTCACGACTCCTCTGGAATCCCCAGGAAGACGAACAACTGCTCCTCGATGAATTCCTCAAGAATTTCTATGGCCCCGCAGAGCCCTACGTGCGCGACTACCTGACCACCATCACCGACCTGGTCCGCAACAACCCGAAGGCGCTGGACAACTGCTACCCCGCAGACACCAACAGCTGGCTCACCGACTCCCAGCTGGCCACTCTCTGGAAGCGCATCTACGACGGCGCGCAGTCCCTGAAGGACGATCCCGTCTACGGTCCCCGCATGGCCGTGGCCGCCCTCCCCATCACCATGAATCTCATGGAACACCCTGATCTCTTCCTCAAGGCACCCGCAGATCGTCTCCCCGAACTCCGGGATGTGGAGCCCCGGGAAGTCATCGACTTCTGCGACAAGACCCTGAAGGCCAATGACATTGTCGCCCTCTGCGAGCAGAAGCGCATCACCTCCGAGGAGTGGGTCAACAAGCGCCGCTCCCCCTTCGATACCACCCTCCGCCTCCCCAAGGCCACACCTATCCCCGCAGCGGATATCCCCGCAAAACTCCAGGGACTGACCGAGATCCACGGATGGAATGTGGAGAATCTGGGATACAAGACCACCGAGTACAGCCCCACCACCCTCGATCTGGTCAGCGATCCCAATGCCTACGGCGGAAAGGCCCTGACCATGCCCAACACCCACCACGAGTGGTATATCCAGCTCAACGACCTCCCCAATGGCGTCTGGGATGTCTATCTCACTCTGCGTTGTGATGTAAAGCCCGGCAAGCCCGCCACGGGTCCCGTCATCAAATTCGGAAACTACCCCGAGGGACCCGATGTGGAGAACCTCACCGCAAAACAGCTCGCCGGCCCGCAATACAAGCTCTTCCACGCCTGCCGCACCAATCTGGGACGCTGCACGAACTTCTATATCTGCCCCCTCATTAACCCCAACGTGGAACGAATCTACATCGACCGCCTCTTCATCGCAAACCCCACCAACGAATCCGGCGCACCGCTGCAATAACACCATAAATACTTAGCAATTAGCGGCTAGCGATTAGTTGCAAGGTCGCTCCGCGGGAATTCCGCCGCCAATGCGGCGGTACGGTACCGCCCCCCAAGGCGGTGCTAACACCGAAGCAATTCTTCCCTAGCCGAATCCAACCAAAGGAG
>CAZMWS010000249.1:0-2814 GCA_964570085.1 uncultured Lentisphaeraceae bacterium
AATAGAATCAAGAGCACACACCGACTTTTTTCCTGTTTTTTTCGAACTTTCTTCGTCGTCGCCAAAACCTAAAAGTCCTCGGATGGCGTGATACATTCAGCGAACGACGTGGTGGTCTCTTGAGCAAAGGCAGTGCCTTCCGTCATTTCCAGACAGGTTGCCTTGACCCGCAATGGACCACCGGGATTTCCAAGCGTCCTCGGTGCATCCCTCGAAAATTCCGTTTTTACCCTACCCATGCTTACCAACCATTTTCAGATTCTTCCTGCTCGTGCCGTGACGCTGAAGGGCGAATTAGGCAAAGCTGCGGAGTTGTGTCGTGAGAACTTCCTGAAGCGTACCAACTGGAAGGGCCTTGTGGACGTCTTCCGCACCCGCCTGGAGACCACCTCCTGGCGCAGTGAATTCTGGGGCAAGTTGCTCCGTGGCGCCATCCTCATGGCATACACCACGGGGGACCAAGAATTAACGAAGCTCATCAAAGAGACCATCTACGACATGATCTCCACCCAGGACGCCAATGGCTGCATCAGCACCACCGCGCCGGAGAACCAGCCCGGCACCTGGGACATGTGGGGCCGCAAATATGTGCTGTGGGGCTTCCTGCGCTACTATCAGTATCTTGACCAGGATCCCAAGGTCCTGGAGGCCGCCTGCAAGCTGGCCGACCACATCATGACCCAGATGGGCCCCGCCGAGGGCGCCCTGCCCGTCACCGAAGTGGGCTCCCACAACGGCATGGCCGCCTGCTCCATGATGGACATCATCGTCCGGCTCTACCGCATCACCAAGAACCAGAAGTATCTGGACTACGCCAAATACCTCGCGAAGTCCGGGTGCTACAAAGGCGACGACATCTTCAAGGCAGCCTTGGAGAAGCGCCATCCCAACCAGATCGCCAACCACAAGGGCTATGAGATGACCAGCTGCTTCCAAGGCCTGGGCGAGCTCTGCACGGAGACCGACGATTTTCCCGAGGCCATGGAGGTGCTCCTCAACTACTACGAGGGCGTCCGTGACCGCGAGATCATGTGCACTGGCGTGGGCGGCGGCGGCGACTGCTGGGGCGAAAAGTGGAATGACATGGCCTTCAAGCAGAACCTGCAGTATCCCGATCCCGAGGTGGATGGCGCCATGGGCGAGACCTGCGTCACCGTCACTTGGCTGCATTATCTGGAACGGATCCTTCAGCTCACCGGCGATGCAAAGGTCTTCGACCAGTGCGAGCTCTCCTTCTACAACGCCCTGCTGGGAGCCATGACTCCCGACGGCACGAATTTCCTCCACCGGAATCCCACACCCCTTGCCGGCACCAGATTCACCCCCGAGAACCCCATCCCCCTATACGCCGGAGCTTGGAAAATCCCCAACCCCGACCAGATGCTGGTCTGCTACAACGAGCCCTTCTACGGAATGGACTGCTGCAGAGTACAGGGTCCCGAGGGACTCGGGCTGGCTCCCATCCTGGGCGTCATGGCCACCAAGGACACCAACGCCCCCGTCTTCAATCTCTACGAGGACATGGAGGTCAACTACCAGGGCGTCAAGTATCTGGTCGCCGGCGGATGGCCCTTCTCCGAAAAGGCCGTCACCATCACCCTGAAGATGGACACCCCGAAGGCCTTCCCCATCCTCTTCCGCGTCCCTGCACGAGAACCCGGAAAGGCCTTCCTGGACGTCAACGGACAGTCCTACGACGCAGTCCCCGGCACTTATCTCACTGTGGAGCGGGAGTGGAAAGACGGCGATGTCATCTCCATCCACTTCGACTACACCCTGCGCAAGCGCGACCTCCCCACCACCCCCGCTACCTTCTGCTACATGAAGGGCGCCGTGGTCCTGGCAGAAGACGCCCGACTGAACCGGAACCACCGCGTTACCAGCTGCTACCGCATGGCATTCCCCAATAACGCCGAGGGCACACGGTACCTCTGCGACTACGCCTCCGCCGGCAGCGAATTCCTGGAGGTCTACGGCTTCCGCGTGGTCTTCCCCAAAGACTAGCACGCGACTGCAACGAGCCTAACCACTACACAAAAAAGGGCCCGCTGGCACAATGCCAACGGGCCCTTCGTGCGTTCAGGAATTCCAGACTTGTCTAGTCAACGGCGTTGATCCAGCCACCCCTCGAACCGACATATGTAGGACGGAAGTAGCGGCTCTTGTGGCAGTTCATGTTCTCGTCGAACTTCCCCTTGTTGAGACTCGTCACAGAATAATCGGGGAGCAGGACATTGCAGAGGCCATCGTGACGGCGAGAGAGCGCATAGAAAGCAGTGGGGCTATCCTCACGGCACTGGACATTCTCCCCATTGAACATGGAGGTCCTATCCCAGGTGATGGTAGTGGAGAGGGTGGAGGCGCCGTCAGCAATGAGGACGGGGGTCTCGCCATTCTTGCAGGCGCGAGAAAGGGAGCCGATGGTCTGGGGTTTCGGGTATTCGTCAGTCGTCAGATAGTGACGATAGCCCAGCACGCGAATGTTGAAAGAGTAGCCGACGCTCTTTTCAATCGAGTTGAATGGATCGGCACTATTCTTGCCAGTGTACACATTCTCCTTGCTGTCAGCGGGGCAGCGGAAGAGCTTGATGTCCATATTCCAGTTCTCGATGAAATACTGCACCCAGAAGACATGGTCGCCCTTCTGTCCCGACGGGAAGGCCCAGGTGGGATAGTAATCGTCGTAGTCGTTGTTGTAAAGGGCGATCGTCAGGCCAATCTGCTTGATGTTGTTCACACAGCTGATGGAACGCGCCTTCGCACGGGCCTTGGAAAGCGCCGGCAACAGCATGGCCGCCAAAATCGCAATGATGG
>CAZMWS010000250.1:0-2797 GCA_964570085.1 uncultured Lentisphaeraceae bacterium
GGAACTCGGAATCTCGAAGGATAACCCCGCATTCTTCCAGGTCCTCCTGGAAAAGGAACAGATCCCTGCCGATCAGGCCGTCGTCGTCGAAGACGCACTCCACGCCATCCGCTCTGCACGAAAGGACAATATCCCCGTCCTCGCAATCTACGACGACTCCGATAAGGAACACTGGGAGGAAATCAAATCCCTCGCAAATTGGTCCATGGAGGACTGGTCACAATTCCCCGCCGAGAAACTCGGGCTGAAGACGGGAAAATAAAAAAACAGGCATTGCACTCTGCCGGGAAAATCCCCCCGGCAGAGGAAAGCCAGCCAATATTTTTTTGACAATTTTTGACAATTTCACACGGTGTGGTTGTCTGAAATTGCCGTGAATTGTCTGTGTTTAAGGAGGGGATTTGTCAATTTTTTTATGGGTCGGGGGGGCTTGTGTTTTGTGGTTTTTGTGTGTATACTCTGTTTAGAGCCTTTGGATTGCAGTGTTTTTATGTTCCAGAATCCATAGAAAATCCACACAACTCAGCAAGGGAGTAACATGCGGAAGTCGTTTACTTTGATTGAGCTCTTGGTAGTCATCGCGATTATTGCGATTTTGGCGGCGATGCTCCTTCCGGCGCTTTCCAAGGCGCGTGCGAAGGCGCGTGCAGTCAGCTGTGTGAACAATCTTAAGCAGATTGGTTTATTGACCGCCCTCTATAACAACGACAACGACGACTACTACATGTGCTGCCACTTCCCGACGTCGCTGGGCGAGAACACCTTCTGGATTTACTACCTCATTGAGACCCAAAATGCGGACATGAAGCTCTTCCGCTGCCCCTCCGACAGCAAGGAGAACACGTATACCGGCTCGGAATACTGGAACATTCCCAAGAGCGTCAGCTACTCCATCAACTACACCGCGCTGGGCTATCTGCTTTCCAAGCCAGCCAATCATCCGGATCCCCAGACCATCGGATCCCTCTCCCGCGCCTGCAAGAATGGCGAGACACCCGTCCTCGTTGCCGATGGCGCAGATAAGCTTTCAACTACCATTACCTGGGATGCGACCTACATGTTCTCGGGCTGGAATGTGTTGTGCCGCGAGGATAGCGATACTGCCTACTATGCGCTCTCTCGCCGCCACGATGGCTTCTGCAATATCCTTCTCCCCGACTACTCTGTGAGCAGCATCAACAAGAGCAAGTTCGATGAGAACTGGAATTGCCACAAGAGCCGCTACTTCAGACCCATTTTTATTCGTGACCAAGGCGGCTGGATCAACGCTGTTGACTAACGCCAGATAAACGGTGAATACGAAAAGGCTCCTTGGCAGAAAAATTGCCGAGGAGCCTTTTGGTTTTCTGATTGAAAGAGCGAAGCTATTTGTTGCTGGCGGCCTGTGCTTTCAGGCACCAGGATGCGGTGGTCAGGTGCCGTTGCGTGGTGAATTCCGTGGGGCGTCCGGCAATCGCGTCCAGGAATCCATCGAAGTAGTCTTTTGCGGGAGCAACGAGGGGGATTGCCTGTGGGGCTTTGTCTTGGGAGGTCGCCAGCAGGACGGCGTTGCTCCCGTAGGCGAATTCCATCCAGCCCCTTGTGCCTGTGACGGTGAAGCGCCAATAGGAGGGCAGGGTGAAGGCAGTGCCCTTGGGGGCCGTGTAGGAGACGTCCCCGGATACGACGGCGCCGTTTTCTAGCTGAAATACGACTTGCGCCACATTCTGGAAGTGCTGGCATTGGGGAAAGCCCACATTGCAAGCATTGGCGAAGAGGATTTTCTCCACGGGGGAGTTCGCCAGTCGGGGCAGGTAGTCAAAGGCATGGCTTGCCAGGTCATTGAGGGTGCCGCCGTGGAGCCCCGCCTCAAAATACCAATCGGGACGTCCGTCATGATAGTTGAGGGGATGCATTCCGTTGAACTGGATCGACAGGAGCTCCCCGAGCCGCCCCTGTGCTACGAGGGCGCGCGCAGTCGCCATGGCGGGGGCGGTTCCGAGATCGAACATGCATCCCAGGCAGGGCGCATTGGGGCGAGTGCATTCCGCGCGGATGGCATCGAGGCCCTCTTGCGTGGTGCAGAAGGGCTTGTCGGAGAGGATATGCTTTCCCGCGCGGAGCGCCTGGAGTACCTCTGTCTCCCTGCGACCGTAGGCATCGCCAATGACTACCACATCGCAGCCGCTGTCATATAGCAGCGCCTCCAGGTTTGGGAATTCACACGCGATGCCGCGCGCTTCCGCCGCTATTCGCGAGGCCTCATCGGGCTCCCAGGCGCCCACGATCTGTGCGCCGGGGGTAGTGCGGACTCGTTCCAGGAGGGTGAATGCATGGGGATGTCGGAAGCCCGCGAAGGCGAATTTCAAGGACATGTCGCTAGTCCTCCATTCCCAATAGTTTCAGGGCATTGGTGCGCCCGACCTTGAGGAGCTCCTCCTCGGTCAGGAGGCCCAGCGATTCCAGGAATGCCATGCATTGTTGCAGGGTGGAGGCCGCGGCTACCAAACACTGCTTTTCGGGATTGTAGAGCTTCCCGTCTGCGGTGAGGATGGCGTCGTTTCCCAAGATATGGACGGGTCCCGGGGGCATTCCCGTGGCATCGCTGGCGTCGCTGGTGACGATCGTCTTGTCGGGGCCCTTGACGCGCAGGATGATCTTGATGAGTTCCGGGGGAAGGTGGTGTCCGTCAGTGATGATAAGCGCCGTGAGGCGGTCTTCGGCTAAACCGGCCAAGAGCGGATTCTCGTGGCGGCCCACCAGATTGGGGCAGGCATTCCCCAGATGCGTCAGGCATTGCGCGCCGGCATCTGCGGCG
>CAZMWS010000251.1:0-2796 GCA_964570085.1 uncultured Lentisphaeraceae bacterium
CGCTTAAACAGAAAAACGAACAAAACACCGGACATCAAAATGGGATGTCATTCAGATTATCACAAAAAATCCCCACAAAAACAAGGTCTCACAACAAAAAAACGCGACAATTTTAGCCCCCCCCCAAGACAGGATATGACAACACTGCACATACTCTAAAAATTCCCCCGAGAATCCCCCCTTTTTTCCGTTTACAAAAAAGCGGGGGCGGCTGGCATTGACCAGTCGTCCCCGTTTTTTATATTTTTACCGAGCTACGCTAGCTATCGTTAGATCTCGACGGAGAGAGCCAGACCGACAGTCCAGTTGAAGGCGGACATATCGGGGTCCTCCTTCCAGTTCTCGCGCATTTCGTGTCCGAGAGCCCATCCGAAGGAAGCGAAGGGTCCGAAGGAGATGTAGTCATTAAAGCTGAAGTCGAGGGAGGTCTCGACGACGGCGGAGATTGCCTCGTTGCGATAGAGATCGAAGTCGCGCAGCTGGAAGCGCTTGTTACCCCACCAGAGTTGTGCGCCGGTGGTCCAGGTCAGCTGGTCGCAGAGTTCGAAGTCGTGTCCGATGTTCAGGTTTCCGTAGACCAGGGAGTCCTCGAAGTCGTAGTAGACCTCGAATCCGGGGTTCAGGAGGCACTGTGCGTTGACGGCCAGGGAGAGCTCGTTGGACTCATCCTCGCGGGCGCTGGGGTAGGAGTAGTGAATGTAGCTCAGGGTGTAGTCGAACATGGCGATGGAGCCCTCGTAACCGAAGGTCCAGTCGTACTCCTCGAACTCGCGCTCGTGATCGTTGTAGTCGGTGGTGTCGTAGATTCCGGTAACTCCGGCGAAGAGTCCCTTCCAGGAGACCTGGATGTCTCCGGTGAAGATGGGCTCGGCGTTGGAGTAGGCGCCCTTGTCGAAGTTATGGCTGGAATACTGGAGTCCGAGAGAGACGGCCCAGTCCTTTTCCTCCTCGGTCTCGACGGCGGCGGGCGCCTCTTCCTCGGGAGCGACCTCGGGAGCGGCTTCCTGGGCGTAGAGTCCCATGGCGGCGGTCAGGACAGCGGCCATAAACAGAGAGTAGAATGCTTTCATGCTTATAGGTTCCTTTTTGGGGTTAGGGGTTTGGTTGTGAGTTGACTGACTTTGAGACGAAATCCTCTTCTAGCAACCCCATCCCATGGCGCGGCCCACCTGGTAGACAATCATGGTGAGCAGGTATGCTATGGCAAAGAGTCCGATGCACTCGTAGGCGAGCCACTTCCAGGAGTTCAGTTCGCGCTTGATGACGGCCAGGGTGGCGAAGCAGGGGATGGAGAGCAGGCTAAAGATCATGATGCAGACGCCCTGGAGGGCGGTGTAATGGGCGCGCAACTGCGCGCGCAGTCCCTCGGACTCCTCGTCGGCCTCGCCCTCGGCATAGAGGATACCGAGCTGGGAGACGAAGACCTCCTTTGCCGCCAATCCGGCGAGAGATGCGGTGACCAGCTTGTCGTCGAATCCGATGGGCGCGAAGAGGGGCTGCAGGGCATGTCCGATGCGTCCGGAGATGGTGTAGTCCATGGTCTCGGCCTGGCGCTCGTTCTCGAGGGTCGCGATTTCGCCCTCCTTCTCCTGGATGCCCTTCAGGATATTCAGGTATCCCACGGTGGCGATGCCCTCGTCACCCTTGGCGGTTGCCTCGGCGATGGCGGCATCGATGACCTCGGCGGGATCGGCCTCCACGTCAGACTCGAGGGTCTCCTTCACGGCGGCGACGGACTCATTGTCAGCGGGAATAGAGGCCTCCAGGCCATCGATGGTCTCCTGGACGGCGACGATCTCCTTGTCGTAGTCCTTGGAGAACTCGGTCTTGGCAGGCAGGGTATTGAAGAAGTAGAGGACGATGGAGGTGAACAGGATGATGGTTCCTGCCTTGTGCAGATACATCTTCGCGCGGTCCCAGACGTGCATCACCAGGCTGCGGAAGGTAGGCATGCGGTAGGGAGGCAGCTCCATGAGGAAGGTCTCGTCGTCACCCTTGAAGAGAGTGGACTTCATGATGCGGGCGGCGATGAGTGCCACGACCACGCCCAGGACATAGAGCCCGAACATCACGACGGAGCGGGTGGTTCCGGTGAAGAAGACGGGGATGATCAGTGCGTAGATGGGCAGACGGGCGCCGCAGCTCATGGCGGGTAGCACCATGATGGTGGTGCAGCGGTCGCGCTGGGATTCGATGGTGCGGGTGGCCATGATGGCGGGCACATTGCAACCGAAGCCCATGACGAGGGGCACGAAGGAGCGTCCGTGGAGTCCGAACTTCCGCATGAGGCCGTCCATCACGAAAGCGGCGCGCGCCATGTAACCGGAGTCCTCGAGCAGCACGATTGCGATGAAGAGCAGGACGATGTTCGGCAGAAAGACCAGCACGCCGCCCACACCGCCGATGATGCCGTCGGTGACCAGGTCGCGGAAGTACTCCGCCTTGCCGTCGGGCCACACATTCTTCACCAGGTCGGAGAGCCATCCGAAGCCGTCCTCGATCCATCCCATGAAGGGATCGCCGAGGGTGAAGGTGAACCAGAAGGTCAGGTAGATGATGGCCAGGAAGATGGGGATGCCGAGCCAGGGGCTGGTGAGGACCTTGTCCACCTTGAAGCCGCGCTCACGGTTCTCCTTCTCGCCCTGCACAATCGCCTTGGCGGCGAATTCGGAGAGCATGGCGAAGCGCTTGACGGCCAGGCTGGTGCCGTCACCGGTATCGCCAATGCGGGTCAGGGCCTCCTTGGCGGCGGGCACCAGGTCCTTGACGCCGGGGAGGGCCTCCACGGTGGTGTCG
>CAZMWS010000252.1:0-2793 GCA_964570085.1 uncultured Lentisphaeraceae bacterium
GTTGACCAACGACATCACCGGAATGGTTCGCAATGCTCCCGCACCTGCCGCGAATATCCCGGATGTGCCTACTGTGGACCTCAAGATCGCATCCGGCGATACCCTCTCTTCCATCGCAAAGGCCGCAAAATGCTCCGTCCAGGAGATCATGGCGCTGAATCCCTCCCTGAAATCCGCCGACGACATCCGTGTGGGGCAGGTCCTGCGGATTCCCAAGAAGTAGTGTGGGGGAGGGCGTTTGGCGATGGTCACACAGATTGTGCTGGTGGAGGAGTCCCTGGAGCCCTCTGCGGTATTGGCGATTCCGGGCGTCAGCGAGGCGCACGCCATCGCGGAGGGCGCGCGTTTCCGCACAGTGCTGATCCTCCGGGGACCCACGGCGGAATTCCTGTCGGAGACGCTGTCGAGGCTCCCTGCGGGAACCAGGACCGTCCTTCCCGTGACCTCCAGCAAATCCGCGCTGGATCCGCAATTTCTTGCCTAGCGGAGCGTTTTCCGGACAAGACCAATTTCTCTCCCTCTCTTTTTTTTCATGGAAACCGATCCGCAGCAGCTCCCGCACAGTGACTCACCTCTGGCGCCGCCCAAGGGCCATACCGGCTATGTGGCGCTCTTGGGGCGCCCGAATACCGGGAAGTCCACTTTTTTGAATACTGTGCTGGGATGCCATCTGGCGGCGGTCTCCTCCAAGCCCCAGACCACCCGGAAGTCCTTCCTGGGGATCTATAACGACGACGACTCCCAGATCATCTTCCTGGATGCGCCGGGCGTCCATCCGGCGAAGATCGCCATTGACGAAGCGATGTCGGAGTCGGTGTCGAAGGTCCTGGAGGATGCGGATCTGGTGGTATGCCTAGTGGATCCCACGCGTCCCTCTGGCGAAGAGGACGGCATGGTGGCGCAATTGGCGTCGTCCTGTGGCAAGCGGGTGCTGCTGGTGTTGAACAAGTGCGATGTGAGCACGCCGTCGCAGCGTCGGGATGCCCTGAAGTTCTACCGTGAGAGCCTCCCGGAGGCGGAGTGCCTGGAGATGACCGCCACGGACCGTGAGTCCGCGGGGCGCCTCATCGGGCGACTGAAGGAGCTCCTGCCCGTGGATCTGTTGCTGTACGATCGCGAGGAGGTCACGACCGCCTACGAGCGGGACATCGCCGCGGAGCTGATTCGCGAGGCGGTGTTGGAGCTCTTGCACCAGGAGATCCCCCACGCCATCGCGGTCACGCTGGATTCCTGGAATGCGACTGCCGAGGGCGTGGAGATTGAGGCGACGCTGATTTTGGAGCGTGAGGCCCACAAGGGCATGGTGATTGGCCAGGGCGGCAAGATGATCAAGGCCATTCGCCATCGCGCAGTGAAGAAGATCTCCGAGCTGTGCCAGGGCGGTTGGGTGAAGCTGGATCTCTCCATCCGCGTGATTCCCAATTGGCGGAAGCACAAGCAGTTCTTGAAGAACATCCGTCTATGGGAAGAGTAGGGGGACTGCTTCGGTTGCTGGACCACTTTCTGGCGCCACCGGTGTGCCCCGCATGCCGCGAGGCGCTGGTGGAGGGCCCGGAGGGCATTTGCCCCGCTTGCCTGCACTCCCTGGAACGACTCCCCGAAAAACGCTGTCCACTCTGCGGCGGACCCCTGGATACCCCGCTGGAACTCTGTCGGGAGTGCGTACAGGAACGCCGTCCATGGACTACCGCGGTCTGCGCATTCCCCTACCATGGCCCCGTCGGCGATTGGCTCCGCGCCCTGAAATACGGCGGACAACTCGCCTTCGTGCCGCCGCTGGCACGGGAGATGGCATCCGCCTGGAATGCCTACGGACGATCCCGCATGGAGCCACAACTCGTGGTGCCCATTCCTTTGCATTGGCGTCGCATCCGGGAACGGGGCTTCAACCAGGCCGGCGTTCTGGCGAAGGCGCTCTCCAGGCAACTCGGCATCCCCTACGGCGAGGTCCTCTGCCGTCCCCATAGCACCGGACACCAGGCGCGTCTGAAAGGCGAGTCCCGGCGACGAAATCTCCGCGGCGCCTTCCGGGTGCGCTCAGGAAAGGACATCCGCGGTCTCCGGATCCTGGTGGTGGACGATGTCTTCACCACCGGCGCTACTCTCACCGATGCCTGCCGCGCACTCCTGGCCGCCGGCGCCGCAGAAACCGCGGTGATGGCGGCGGCGCGCGCGTAAGGCGCGCGGCGCCGCAAGGGCGCGCGGCGCCCTTGCAAAAAAGGAGGAAGGAGGAAGGAGGAAGGAGGAAGTGTGGTCGCTGCGCGGCTCTTCCGCGGCTGGTGCCGCGGTACGGGTACTGGCTTCTGGGCCGCTCCGCGGCGCGTGATTACCACCGGCGCGTGCCTTCCGAACGCGGTTTTCGCAGGAAGATCTCCAAAGGACGGAGGGGCTTGCGCCCCCCGGACCCCCCGCCTAATTTTTTCCGCCTACCGGCGGTACGGGTACTGGCTTCTGGGCCGCTCCGCGGCGCGTGCTTACCACCGGCGCGTGCCTTCCGAACGCGGTTTTCGCAGGAAGATCTCCAAAGGACGGAGGGGCTAGCGCCCCCCGGACCCCCTGCCTAATTTCTTCCGCCTACCGGCGGTACGGGTACTGGCTTCTGGGCCTGTGTAAAGGCTTAGGGGGGTTGCGTGGGGCTTGCCCCCAGTCCTTTGGCTAGCGCCCCCCGGACCCCCTGCCTAATTTCTTCCGCCTACCGGCGGTACGGGTACTGGCTTCTGGGCCTGTGTAAAGGCTTAGGGGGGTTGCGTGGGGCTTGCCCCCAGTCCTTTGGCTAGCGCCCCCCGGACCCCC
>CAZMWS010000253.1:0-2792 GCA_964570085.1 uncultured Lentisphaeraceae bacterium
CACTGCATTGCCGCCGCCAAGGATAAGTACTACCGCCATAGCGGCCTGATGAATCTGACCTGCACTGATGGTCACGTGGAAGCCCACCAGGTCGGACGCGTCAATACTCTCATCAAAGACTACTACTGGTTCCCCGGCGTGACTGGCGTCGAGGGCAGCGACGATATGCTCTAAGCACAAAAGGGGGTCCTGCGGCAAGTAGCCACAGGGCCCTTTTTGTGCAATGAGGAATTAGGAACTTGAAAAAAGGAGGAGGGAGGAAGGAGGAAGTTTGGCCAGGGTTTCGGCGAGCCGAAACCCCGCGCCGGAATTTACCGGCGCGTGCATAAAGCGCGCCCAAAGATTGGCGCGCTAGTATCGTCGCTTTAACGGTGGCGGCAGAGGGCTGCCGCAGTTTCGAATTAGGAGTTTCCTTTTTCCTCTACGGCAGAGTTCTGTTTTGGTGGTAGATATTGGAAGGACGGGGACTGCCGCCCACGCTTCCCCTTTTTGGCATCTTTTATCGAGGTTCGCAACATTATTCTTTCCCCATTTTCAATTTTGCGGGCCAATTCGGGCCCGCTTGGGGCAATCGCCGGGTTTTCCCGGCGATGGGTTCCGAAGCGGAACCCTGGCCTAACTTCCTCCTTGCCGCAAGACAAGCCCCTGCGTAGCCGAGGTGGCGCTTAGCCACCGAGACGAAGCGGGGCGCACTCCTTCCTCCTTCCTCCTTTTTCTACATTTATGCGCTTCTTCTCTCTCTTTCTTGCTTGCCTTCTCTCTTTTCCGCTCTTTGGGGATTCGCTGGTATTGAATGGTGATTTTGCGGGCGGGATGAGTGGCTGGGCGGGGGAGGGCGAAGTCCGGGAGGTGGGCGGGGATAACGCCTTGCGGATGTCGTCCACGGTTTTGTGGGAGGTCTGCTATTCGGATTCCTTTCGTGTGGTGCCGGGGCAGTCCTACGAGGTACGTGGGCGGATGCGTTTGGAGAATGCGAAGCAGAGCCACTGCAAGATCAATTGGCAAGGAAAGAATGCGCGGGTGATTGCCAGCTCGTTCCTCGTGACGGGACAGGACGGCACCTGCGATTGGAATGAGTGTTCCGGCGTCTTCCAGGCGCCTGCGGATGCGGCATCGGCAAATATCGAGATTTGGGCGGGCGGAGAATCGGGTCGACCGGGCATCACCTGGTTCGATGACCTCATTGTGACTCCCCGGGATCCCGTCGCACACGCGGAGGGGCTCCTCCCACTCTTCACTGTGTCGCGGAATACCTCCCTGGGCCCCAATGCCATGAAACCCGTGGGGGAGGCGAGGGGCCTCACTTTTGCGGACCGCGTCATTGTGGTGCCCGCATCCCCGGCAGTCCAGGATCCCTACGCCGCGCGGCTCCTCTCACAACTGTTGGAGTGCGCTTTCGGAGAGCCCTTCCCTGTGGTGAACGAGAGAGAGTTCACAGGCGCCGCATTCCTTTCGGTGGGCGGGACCCTCCTGGCGCGACAGTCGGGCGTGCCGGTGTGTCCTGAGGAGCAGGGCTATCGCATTGCGGTGGACGACGCGGGGAATCTCTATCTCCAGGGCGGAAAGAATGGTGCACTCTATGCGGCGCTGGCATTCCTCCAGGAGGATCTGGGCTGCCGATTCTTCGATCCCGACGAGCCCATCCAGACTCCGGCGCTCTCTCCGGATGCCACGCTGTCGGTGGTTTCCCGGGAATACACGCCCTGCTTCGAAATGCGGGAGCCCTACAATGGCGAGTTCTTCGGTCGACAGGACTACAATGCCTTCAACCGCATTCAGGCGGCATCCTACTTCAAGGTCCTTCCTCCGGAAATGGGCGATTGCGGCATCACCAATGTGGATTACTTCATCCACACCTATGCGCCGCTGGTGCCCGCAGAACAGTATTTCCAGAGCAACCCGGAGCTCTTCCCTCTGCGGAAAGAGGGTCGTTATGCCTCCACGCCGACCACCGGACAGCTCTGCTACACCGCTCCCGGACTCGGGGAGGTCATGTGCCGGAAGCTCCTGGCGCACCAGAAGATCCATCCCAACCAGAAGGTCTATTCCGTCAGCCATAACGACAACAACTACATGGAGTGCCTCTGCGATTCCTGTCAGAAGCTGATTCGCGAGGAGGGCATCTCCGCCTGCACGCTACTGGTTGCCAACCGGGTGGCGGAGGTCCTCTCGCAGACCAACCCCGAGGCACGCGTCACCACTCTGGCTTACGTGGAGACGCAGCCCCTCCCCACTACACTCCGCCCGCATCCCAATACCGTCCCCTTCTATGCCCCCATCCGGGAACGTGGCGGCGCGCTCTCGCAACTGCCCTGGCGGGATATCCCGAAGGTCCAGAAGGAGATCACCGACTGGACGGGCGCTTCCCGGCGCGTCTATGTCTGGGACTACGTCATCAGCAAGGCGCTGGAACCCCATCTGGATATGCTGGATATCAATGTCCGCGACTGGCGGGATTTGGGGGTGAAGGGCGTCTTCCTGGAAGACCTGGAGTTCGGCTTGAACTCCTTGGAGGGCCTCAAGACCTGGGTGATGTCCCAGAAGCTCTGGAATCCCGATTGGGATCTGGATGCCCTGATTGACGATTACCTGGAGGGCTTCTATGGCCCCGCCGCCGAGCTCATGAAACGCTACTTCGCCATTCAGCGGAAGGCCTGGCGCGACTGGTACACGGATCCCGATCGCTCGACCTCTTCCGTGATGCGCTTCACTCCGGAACAGTGGCAGGAGATGGAGCAACTCCTGAAGCAGGCTTATGAGATCCTGCCCGGCCGCAAGATCGCCCGGGAGAT
>CAZMWS010000254.1:0-2776 GCA_964570085.1 uncultured Lentisphaeraceae bacterium
GTCTTCGCTGACGAAGAAAGCAACCGCCTCACCATCAAGACCACCCCACGCACCTGGGGACTCATCCAGGCATTCCTGAAACGCCACGACGTGCCCTCCCGACAGGTCTCCATCCGCGCCATCATCGGCGAGGTCACCCTGGATAAATCCACCGAATTCGGCGTCAGCTATGCCGCCTCGAAGCTCTTCAAGGATGGCAACTGGACCGGTTCCGGCGGCTACGCGGGCGCCGGCGCCCTGGGGACCCTCTTCAATGGCACCGACGACGCCATCAAGACCGCGGTGGGCGCCTGGGATTCCGCGGGCCTGGGACTGGTTGTGCAAAAGGCGAAGGACCCGCTGGCGCTGATCACTGCAGTGGCGGGCGAGGGCCGCACGAAGATCCTCTCCGAACCACAGCTGGTGGTAGTCTCCGGACAGGAGGCAAAATTCCAGGCTGGTGAAGAGATCGCCGTGCCCACACAGTCCACCAGCTACACCAGCTCCAGTGGAAATACCTCCACCAACTACGAATACAAGGACATCGGTGTCATCATGACGGTCACCCCCAGCATCACTGCCGGTAACCGCGTGCGCCTGGAGATCGAGCAGGAGGTCACTGCACAGCAGAGCAGCAGCACCAACACCAACAACACCAACGCACCTAATTTCACCAAGAAGGACATCTCCACCGTCATGACCGTCCAGGACAACTCCACCATCCTCATGGGCGGCATGGTCCAGAACCGCGAGACTGTCACCAAGCGCGGAATCCCCTTCCTCCGCGATATCCCCTATCTGGGAGCACTCTTCGGCTACGACAGCCGACAGAATGTGCGCACCGAGGTCCTGGTGCTCATCACCGTCAATGTCATTGACAACAATAACTTCCAGGATGAGCTGATCCGGCGCTACAAGGACTCCCTGGAGGAGATCGCAAAGCGCCAGCAGGAAGAACACTACTAGCCACTGGACGGACGCAACATGGCTCTCCCTCAAACCACAACCCCCGCCGCCCTGGCCGAGGCCGTCCGACGACTCCTGGCGCAAAAGCTGAAGATCTCCGATCCCGCACTCCTGCAGGCAGGCACCCCACAGCTGGACCAGGCACTGGTGGATGACGGACGCCTGGATGACCAGTCGCTCCTGAAGATCTACGCCGAGGCCAGCGGTCTCCCCGTCCTGGACGAGGAGGAAAACCGCGATATCCCCTTCTGCGAAGAGGTCACCTACGACTTCCTCAACGGCGAGATGTGCCTGCCACTGGTCTGGAGCGCCGACAAGGTCCTCCTGGCAATCAGCAGCCCCTACCACGCCGGACGCCTGACACAGCTCTGGCGGAAGCTCTATGAGGTGGATGTGGAGCTGGTGCTGGCGCGCCGCTCCTACGTGGACCGCTATCTGGCATCCGTCTACGACCGCCCCGAGGAGGGCATCCCGGGACTGGATGGCGACTCCGAACAGGCATTGCGGGATCTGGCAAAGGAGGCGCCCATCGTCCGGCTGGTCAACGATATCTTCACCCGCGCACAAGAGACCGGCGCCAGCGATATCCACGTGGAGCCCAACGAGAAGGACGTGCAGATCCGCTTCCGTATCGACGGTATGCTCCAGACGGTCCTGCGACCCCCAATCTCGCAGTTCCCCGCAATCTCCTCCCGTATCAAGCTGCTCAGCGGCATGAATATCGCCGAACGGCGACTCCCCCAGGATGGGCGTATCGAGCTGGCCGGCGGCGGCAAGAACGCCATCGATGTCCGTGTCTCCACCATCCCCACCATGCACGGCGAGTCCATCGTGCTGCGACTGCTGCAGAAGGACTCCTCGGTCTTTGAGCTGGACAAGGTGGGACTGCTCCCGGATACCATGGAGCAACTCCAGCAGATCTACAACATGCCCCACGGCATGATCCTCATCGTGGGACCCACCGGCTCCGGGAAAACCACCACGCTGTACTGCATCATGAAGCAGCTCAACGCGGATTTCCGAAAGATCATCACCATCGAGGACCCCGTGGAATACCAGCTGGAGGGCCTCCAGCAGATCCAGGTGAAGTCCTCCATCGGTCTCACCTTCGCCAGCGGACTGCGCGCCATCGTGCGACAGGACCCCGATGTGGTCCTCGTGGGAGAAATCCGAGACCGCGAAACCGCCGAGATCGCCATCCACGCCTCCCTGACGGGACACCTGGTCCTCTCGACCCTCCATACCAACGACGCCGCCGGCGCCGTCTCCCGTCTCATGGAAATGGGCGTGGAGGGATTCCTGATCTCCTCCGCACTCCTCGCAGTCGCCTCCCAGCGACTGGTCCGGCGGCTCTGCCCCGATTGCCACGGAAAGGGCTATACGGGCGAACCCACCGAACAGGAACCCCGCGGCAAACGCTGCCGCACCTGCATGGGCTCCGGATACCGCGGACGTATCGCTATCTTCGAACTTATGCGCATCAACGACGAACTCCGCGAGGCTATCAATACCCACCAGGACACCTCCGTCCTAAACCAAATCGCAAAAAAACACGGTATGCGCTCCCTCCGCGAAGACGGTATGCTGAAGGTGCAGAAGGGCTATACCACCGAGGCCGAGGTCATGCGCGTCTGCCAACTGGACGTGGGAGACCTGTAAAATACAAAAAAGGAGGAAGGAGGAAGGAGGAAGGAGGAAGTGAGGACGCTGCGCGGCTCTTCCGCGGCGCTCACGCCGCGGTACTGGTACCGGCCTTTGGGCCGCTCCGCGGCGCGTGCCTAGCCTAAACGCGTGCCTTCCAAGGCGCAGTTTCGCAGGAAGATCTCCAAAG
>CAZMWS010000255.1:0-2765 GCA_964570085.1 uncultured Lentisphaeraceae bacterium
ACCGGTTGCGGCGCATTGGCGCACGCGCCGGTAGATTCCGGCGCGGGGTTTCGCCAACGCGAAACCCTGGCCTAACTTCCTCCTTCCTCCTTCCTCCTTCCTCCTTTTTCTGCTATTTCGCCTTTTAGGCGAAATAAAAAAAGCCCCCAGTCGCCTTTTGGCAACCGGGGGCTTTTTTTCGCTATGCTTTAGCGACCGCGGGCCTCGCGGGCCTTCTTGCGGGCGGCGAGGACTTCCTCGGCCACGCTGGCGGGCACGGGTGCGTCGTGAGAGAACTCCATGTTGAATCCGGCGCGTCCCTGGGTCATGTTACGCAGGACGCTGGTGTATCCGAAGAGGTTGGAGAGGGGCACCAGCGCGTGGATCTGCTGGTTCTTTCCAACCATCTCCATGCCCTGCACCTGACCGCGGAGACCGCAGAGGTTGCCGGTGATGGAACCGGAGTATTCGTCGGGAGTGGAGATCGTCAGCTTCATGATGGGCTCCAGCAGGACGGGCGCCGCCTTGGAGAAGGCCGCCTTGAAACCGGTGGACGCACAGGTACGGAAGGCCATATCGGAGGAGTCCACGGTGTGGTAGGAGCCGTCCACCAGAGTGATCTTGAAGTCCACGCAGGGGCAGCCGGACATGGGACCGGCCTCCATGGCGTCCTTGAAGCCCTTCTCGATGGCGGGGATGAAGTCCTTGGGGATGTCGCCGCCCTTGACCTCGTTGACGAACTCGTAGCCCTTTCCGGGCTCTTGGGGCTCGATGTCGAAGATGATGTGGGCGAACTGTCCGTGACCACCGGTCTGCTTCTTGAGGCGCTCCTCGTGGGTGACCTTCTTGGAGATGGTCTCGCGATAGGCGACCTCGGGGGCGCCGGCGGTGACCTCCACCTTGAACTCGCGGCGGAGACGCTCCATGATGATATCCAGGTGGAGCTCACCCATACCGGAGATGACGGTGTCCTCGGTCTCGGGATCCACGCGGACGGTGAAGGTGGGGTCTTCCTCCGCCAGCTTGCCCAGGGCGATCATGAGCTTGTCACGGTCGGCATGGGACTTGGGGGTCACTGCGATGGAGATCACAGGGGCGGGGAAGGTGATGCTCTCCAGAGTCACCTGGGACTCCTCGTTGCAGAGGGTATCGCCGGTGACGGTATCGGAGAGTCCCACCAGCGCGCCGATCTCACCGGCGTAGAGGACATCGATGTTCTCGCGGTGGTTGGCGTGCATACGGAAGATACGGCCGATGCGCTGCTGGCGTCCCTTGGTGGTGTTGGTGATGTAGGTACCGCAGGTCAGGGCGCCAGAGTAGACGCGGACATAGACCAGCTTGCCCACCTCGCGGTCGCTGACGACCTTGAAGGCCAGGGCGGCGGTGTTCTGCTCGTCGTCGGCGCGGCGCTCCACTTCCTCGCCATCCAGGGTGTGCGCCTTGCAGGCAGGCAGATCCAGGGGGCTGGGCAGGTAGCTGATGATGCTGTTGAGCAGGCGGCGGATACCCTTGTTACGGAAGGCGGTACCGCAGAGGACGGGGAAGACCTCCTGACGATGGGTGCCCAGGCGGATGGCGTTCACGATCTCATCTTCGGTGGGATCCTCGCCATTCAGGTACTTGTCCATCAGGGAGTCGTCCAGCTCGGCGGCGGCCTCGATCAGGTTCTTGCGCCACTTCTCGGCGTATTCCTTCAGGTCGTCCTCGATGGGGCCATCCACAGGGACAGTGCCGGTCTTCTCTTCCTTGTAGGTCACCTGGCACATCTTCACCAGGTCGATGATGCCCCGGAAGTCGGGACCCTCACCAATGGGAATGCACACGGGCACCGCATTGGCACCCAGCACCTCGCGGATCTGCTCCACCACGGAGAAGAAGTTGGCACCCGTACGGTCCATCTTGTTCACAAAGCAGATGCGGGGGACGTTGTACTTGGTGGCCTGGTGCCACACAGTCTCGGACTGGGGCTCCACACCGCCAACCGCGCAGAAGAGGCCGATGGCACCATCCAGAATACGCAGAGAACGCTCGACCTCCACCGTGAAGTCCACGTGTCCGGGAGTGTCGATGATATTGATCATGTGGTCATTCCAGATACAGGTGGTGGCCGCACTCATGATCGTAATGCCGCGCTCCTTCTCCTCGTCCATGAAATCCATGGTGGCGGAACCATCGTGGGTCTCGCCCAACTTGTGGGTACGGCCAGTGTAGTACAGGATGCGCTCGGTACAAGTGGTCTTACCGGCATCAATATGAGCCATGATGCCAATGTTCCGAACGTGGTCTAGAGGATAGCTGCGAGACATAGACGAAAAAGGGTTGAAAAGGAAACTGACAAAACAGGACAGGATACGGAAATTTCCCTAATATACACCCCTTTCAAGACAATACCCACCCCCGAACGCCACTTTTTCGCCAAATTGTCAGAACTTGTCAACTTCTTGCAGGCGGTTGCCCGCAAGAAGTTGGGAGTGAAAAAGGAGGAAGGAGGAAGGAGGAGGGAGGAAGGAGGAAGTGTGGCCACTCTGCAGTGGGCTTGCGTAAAGCGCGCCCGTATTGGCGCGTTCCTTCCAAGCGCGGGTTTTGCAGGAAGATCTCCAAAGGACGGAGGGGCTACGCCCCCCGGACCCCCGCCTAGTTTCTTCCGCCTACCGGCGGTACAGTGTAGTTTCTGGCTCCGAGACTGGCCTGCCCATAATAGCTCGCTTCCCTAGCCGAACCCCAACCAAAGGACGGAGGGGCTGCGCCCCCCGAACCCCCGCCTCGTTTCTTCCGCCTACCGGCGG
>CAZMWS010000256.1:0-2735 GCA_964570085.1 uncultured Lentisphaeraceae bacterium
ATCCGTGTGTGCCGAGAGTGCGTCTCCGAGAGTGAGCAGATTCTGGTGTCGTGGGGAGAGGAAGACTCCGGCGGGCAGCGGGATCACGGTGTCTCTGGGGATGGTGTCATCTAGGAGCCAGAGGAGGGGGTGTGAGGCCTTGGCGGCTGTCGGGAGAGTCGCGGGGAATAGTGCCAGTGCGTCGTCGCGGTGGGTGCCCAGGAGGAGATCCTGTGGCATGAGCGTGAGATCGCCGCGGATGCGTGGAGGCAGTCGGAAGGCGTTTTTTGCCTCGGGGTGCCGCCGTGCGCGCAGGATTTGGCAGGCGTGGTCCTGGGGATCCAGGACTCTCTGCTGTGCGGGTCGCAGGGGCTGTTGTGAGGCGTAGTGGAGTCTGGGTGCCAGGGCGCAATGCTGGCTGATGATCTCCGGTTCGTGGGGATGGAGCATGGGTGCGCCCAGTGCCCAGGCGAATTGTGCGGTGCCGGTGGCATCCAGGAAGGCCTCTGCGCGGACCAGGCACGCCTCGCCGGTGGCGGCGAGAATCAGTGCGCCTGTCAGGACACCATTTTTCAGGAGGACTCCGCCCAGTCGGCAGTGGTGCCAGAGATGGTGTGTTTCGTCGGGGGCGAGGGTGTCTGGTGGCAGTGCGGTGGTGCCGGAGGCCTCTGCCAGCAGGGAGGAGAGGCCCTCCTTTCGCGCTTGCAGCGCGGCGGCGCAGCCGGTCTCGCCCGCCCCCAGGATGAGTGCCTGTGGAGTGTAGGCGGCCTCTAGGGGATTCAGGGTCTCCAGATCCAGTCGGATTGTGGGGAGACCCGTGTGGGGGCGGGGGGATTTTCCCTGGAAGACGAGGGATTCGCCCTCGGGGAGTTCGCGGCGAGCCTCGGCATTTTGGAAGGCGGCGGGCGCGGGGACTTGTGGGAGAGTGTATCGGAGGAGTGTGGGGACCTGTGCCGTGCTGTGTCGGAAGAGGGGAATCTCACGGGAGGTCGTGAAGTCCGTCCAGGGATTCTCGGCGTTTTGCCAGGCGCACCATTCGGCGCCCTTGCGGGTATGGGGGCCCCAGAGGGCGGCGCGCAGTGCGCTCTCCGCGTCCAGTCGTGCGGGGAGATCCGTGGGGTGCAGCCGGAGTTCGCGGGTAGCGCGGCAGAGGGGCAGGGGTCCTTCCGGGGTGTCTTTTGGCGTCAGGGAGACCTCCAGGCGGATGTCGCTGGTGGCGGGGGGCTCTTTTGCGCTGCCCAGGAGGTTCCATTGGAGGACGCAGTGGCTGGTGCCGGTGGAACGCCGCGAGAGTCGTGCCTGGAAGGGGAGGCGTCCTGCTGGCGTGGCATCCACCACGGCTTTTGCGGAGATGGCGAAGTATCCGCCTGCTCCGAAGAAGATCCATCCTGCGATTTGGCGGGGGCCATTGGCTTCCCGGAGGGGGCGCAGGGGGAAGGCGTCGTATAGGATTTGTGCGCCGGCATCCAGGAGCGTGTCTTCCAGGGTGCGGATATCGGCGATGCCGTCTTTTTCTGTTGGCAGGAGTTGTCCGGGGCCATCGATGCCCAGGGAGTCCCCCTCGCAGACCAGGACCACCTTCCGCGCGGCATCCCGGAGGCGTCGTGCCAGCTGGCATCCCTGGAGGGTGCCCCCGATCACGAGGACATCCGCTTCTAGGATGACGGGGACTTGGACGCTCATGGGTGGGTGGTAGGCGTGTGTAAGGAGGGGACGCTGGGAGAGGGTTATATTGTCTCTAGTACTTGTCGTACGGCGCATTAACATAGCAGGAATGCCGTGTCTTCCCTGCTTCCCGACGGGAAATGCGCCCTCTTTCCTCC
Organism: uncultured Lentisphaeraceae bacterium; assembly: GCA_964570085.1. GTDB lineage: Bacteria > Verrucomicrobiota > Lentisphaeria > Oligosphaerales > Oligosphaeraceae > UBA1724. The sequence continues at coordinate 1,803 of CAZMWS010000256.1, forward strand.
GCCCTTTCTTCCACTGTCTTCCGCCGCTTCCGGCATGCACGAATCCTCCTCCTCCAAGTCATTGCTATGGGTCCTGCCCCTTTTGGCGGCGGGACTCTATCTGCTGTGCCTGCCCTGGGTGGAGCTGCGTGGCAGTGACGAGACGGTCTTTGCTGCGATTGCGCGGGAGATGATCGAGAGCGGGGACTATCTGCATCCCTGCTTCCAGGGGCAGAGCGTGCAGGTCTTCCCCCTTTATCCCTGGCTGGTCTGCCTCTTCTCCGGCTTTCAGACGCCGGGTGTCTGGGCGGTGCGGCTGCCCTCGGTCCTGGCGGTCTTCGGAATGGCCGCACAGGCATTCCTTCTGGCGCGGCGCCATCGCGATACCCATGCCGGACTCCTGGCGGCCGCCATCGTCCTGAGCACCCTGGGCGCCTTCCGCGTGGGCATTTTGGGGCAGGCGGAGACCCTCCATGCATTCCTGCTCTCCGGGGCATGGTTCGCCTGGCATACGCTGGGCGTCCTGGATCGCCGTTGGCGATTGGCGTGGGGGGTGGCGCTGGGACTGGTCACCCTGGATGTCCTCTGCACCGGATTGCGGGGCGTCTTCCTCTTCTATCTGCCGCTGCTTTTCACCACCAAGCCCCCACGCACACGGCGGCTCCTGCGTTCCCGGGAACACCTGGAGTGCCTGGCTGGCTGCGCCCTGGCGCTCTATCTCTGGGTGACCCTGGTCTGCCCGCAGCCCCTGACGGGCTGGTATGCCATGGTGGGGCCCCTCTCCACGAGCGCGGCGCCCGAGGGATTCTTTGCGCATCTCTTCCACTTCCCCTTCCGGTGCCTCCGGGATCTGTTGCCCTGGGCCTTCCTGGTATGGGTGCCCTTCTGCTTGGCGCTGCGGCCCCTGGAGCCCGCCGGATCCCTCTGCGGATTCCTCCGCGCCACCATCCTCAC
>CAZMWS010000257.1:0-2719 GCA_964570085.1 uncultured Lentisphaeraceae bacterium
CCCTCTGACGGGGACCCATCCGGGACGCCGGGAGGGCGCGGGACTGGAGTTCCAACAGTATCGGCCCTATGCCGTCGGGGACGACTTGCGGGATTTGGACTGGCGGCTCTATGCCAGAAGCGATTCCCTCCAGGTGCGAACTCATCGTCCGGAGGTGCCTGGGCGTCTGGCGATCCTGTTGGATGCCTCCGCGTCCATGGGCTATCAGGGGCAGGGGGCTCCCTGCACGAAACTCCAGTATGCCGCATTATTGGCGGCCTGTGCCGCCTGGATTGCGCGTCGGCAGGGCGATCAGCTGGCGCTTTTCGTCTATCAGGAGGAGCTCATGGAGGGTTCGGGGACCTTCCTGGAGTGGGAGGGCCTCTGCCGCACTCTGGATTTTGTGCGTCCGGCGGGTGTGGCGTGTCCGCGTCAGGCCTGGGAGCTGTGCACGGAATTCCTGGGCCGACGGGGCACGGCGCTCTGGATCTCGGATTTTTGGGAGGGCGAGCAGGAGTTGCGGAGCCTCTGCCGGGGACTCCAGGAGGCCGGCGGACTGCGTACGATCCAGGTCCTGGATCCAGACGAAGTGTCGTTGCCTGCCACCGGCATGCGGCGCTTCCAGGATGCGGAACAGCCCGCGAAAACCGTGGATGCGCTCCCGGAGAGTGCACGGGAGGACTACCAGGCGCGCGTGGAGCAGTATCGGAAGGCTCTCGGGGAGCTCTTCCTTTCCCAGGAAATCCCCTTCCAGAGTGTGACTACGACAGAGGATCCCGCGGAAGCCGTTCGGCGCCTTGCGGAGGGCTAGTGGCGGTGCCTTTGTGTGGGTGAGGGGAGTCGGCCGAGGGTGTGACAAGGGGTATATTAAGCGCGTTGTTTTCCCCCTCCTGAGGACCGTGCGTACGCGGAGATTTCCGGGAGGGGTGCGGGGGAGGCCTTCCCCCTTTTTGTCGCGGACGCTCTTTTCCCTCTTTTTCCGGGAGATTCCCAATCGAATGTACTGGTATATCAAATATCCCCTTATCGTTCTGCTGGTTCTGGCGTTGTTGGGTCTGACGGGGCTTATCTGGCGTTCCTGCTCCGGTCCGAAAGAGAGCGCGAGCGCGCCTGTTGTGGAGACGGTGACTCCTGCGACGAATGAGGAGATCGCCAAGACTCTGGAGACTCTCCCGGTGCCTGCGGGTCCTTCCACGGATGACACCGTCACTCCCGAAGCCGCGACGCCCCTGGCGTCCCCCGATGTGGAGGAGCGCCTGGCAAGCGCCCGCGCGCAGCTGGATCGCGGAATGCTGGAGGCCGCCCGCGCCTTGGCGCGGCAGGTGATGAAGCGGAGCGACGTCGTGGAGTTCGATCCCGTGTGGCGGGAGGCCGTGGCGATTGTGGATGACGCAGACCGCCGGCTCATGAACTCCTCGGCGCCCGCTCGCGAAAAGAGCTTCTATCGCGTGGTCCGCGGAGACTCCCTGGCGCGCATCGCCAGCCGATACTACACCAGCGTGGGCGCACTGATTCGCTGCAACGAGAGCCTCCATCGGGAAGACGGACGGGATCCCGTGATCCGCCCCACCCAGACCCTCACGTACATTCGCGGCACCTGGTCCATTCGCGTCTCCAAGCAGCACTTCCTGCTGATGCTCTATTTGGACGGCGAGATCTACCGTGTCTGGACGGTCGGCATTGGCCGTGAGAATCGGACGCCGGCGGGGAGCTTCCTGATTACCGGAAAGCTGACGGATCCCGCCTGGACGCCCCCCGGCCGAAATATCCCGCCTGGCGATCCCGAGAATGTGCTGGGCACTCGCTGGCTGAAGTTGACGCCGGTGGACGGCACGGATCCCAGCCTGGAGGGCTATGGCATCCACGGCACCACGGAGCCCGATACCGTGGGCACCAGCTGCTCGGCCGGATGCATTCGTATGCGGAATGAAGAGGTGGAGGAGCTCTACGACTTCATTCCCATGCCCGGCGGCACCACGCCTCCCGTGAGGGTCTCCATCGAGGAGTAGCACCGCCATGCCGGAAGGAAATCTGGATTTTGCGGAGCCCCTCCTGGAGCTCGTGCGGCGGGCGGAGCAACTGCAACGCTACGCCCAGCAGAACCACCTGCGCCTGGATTCGGAGCTGAAGGAGCTCTTCCAGAAGCTTGAAAAGGTCGAGGAGCTCTTTCAGAAGAATCTGACTCCCTGGCAGAAGGTGCGTCTGGCGCGGCATCCCCTGCGACCCCATCCGCAGTATTTCTGCAGGATGATCTTCTCCGATTTCATGGAGCTGCATGGCGACCGGCGCTTTGGCGACGACTGGGCCGTGGGCGGCGGATTTGCGCGGCTCCAGGGAAAGCCCGTCATGGTCATCTTTACCCGGAAGGGCCATAACCTGGAGCAGTATCTCAAGAACCACTTCGGTTGCCCGGAGCCCGAGGGATACCGGAAGGCGCTGCGACTCATGAAGCTGGCCGAGAAGGCCGGATGCCCCATTGTCACTCTGGTTGACACTCCCGGGGCCTTTCCCGGAATCTCCGGCGGCGAACGCCATATCGGCGAGGCAATCGCCGTGAATCTCCGGGAGATGTTCCGGCTCACAGTCCCCGTGGTCTGCGTGATCACGGGGGAGGGCGGCTCCGGCGGCGCACTGGGATTGGCCGTGGGAAATGTGGTCCTTATGCTCTCCAATGCATACTATTCCGCCATCACCCCCGAGGGCTGCGCCGCAATCCTCTGGCGGGACGAAAATCGCACCG
>CAZMWS010000258.1:0-2685 GCA_964570085.1 uncultured Lentisphaeraceae bacterium
CAATCCCAACAATGGCGAATTCCAGCAGGAGTATCTGGTGGAGAGTGTGCAGGGCGGCAAGGTGACCTACGATCTCTCTCTGGCGAAGCTGGATGGCAGCGCCCTGCCGCTCTCCATTCTCCATCGCTCCTGGAATCTGAAGCCCGGCGAGAATGTGTCTGACAAGGCATCCATGACCATCGGCCAGGCGGAATACGACTGCCTGATGTATACCCTGGACCAGGATGGACAGGTGGCCACACGTTTCCTCATTCCCTTCCGTCTGGACGAGACACTCTTCACCCTCACGCCCCTCTATCTCCAGGGAAAGATCCGCATCACCCTCAAGGACGCCATCCTGAGCCATAAGTTCGGCAAGGACTTCCGGGGCCGTCTGGTCCTGAAGAATGCGTCCGGCGAGGAGCTCTCCGCCATTGCCTCCGACAGTTCTCCCGCGGAACTGCCCTTCGACCGCGCCTGGGCGGCAGGAAATTACCAGGTTGTTCTGGAAGACGGCAATGGCAATGCGCTGGCATCCGAGAATGCGGAGTATCCCGGCATTGGCGAATGGGAGTCGCAGGTCTTCCCCGAGGACATCATCATCCCGCCTTTCGATCCCATGACCTCCCAGGCGGAGGCGGGCCGTCTCGCATGCCAGGTCTCCCTGCGGGAATACCAGTGGGACAACAGTGCGCTGCCCACGCAGTTTGTGAGCCAGGGCGTGCCGCTACTCTCCTCCCCCGTGGAGTTGCTCCTGGGCGGTCGCGCTGCATCTGCCGACGACTTCCAGACCGGCTTGCAGAAGCCGCATCGCGTGGAATTCGCGGCATCGGGCCGCGGCTACCGGAATGACGGCTGGCTGGAGTATGATGGCGTCCAGTGGAATCGTATGACGGTGGAGCCCAATGCGGGCGCGGTGGCGATTCGCTTCCGCATGCCTGCCGACCAAGCGAAGTATCTTCATGGCGCCACTACGGGCGGTGTCTGGGGCGCCAAGACCACCCTGGCGCTTCCTGAGGGCACCACCACGGTGCGCTATTACTCCAGCATCTGGATTGGCGATGAGGAGCGCGGACTCTGCTTCTTCTCCGAGAACCGCAATGGCTGGACTGCCGATGCGCGGGATGCCCTCATTGTGGAGAAGTCCGGCGATACCGCCACGGTCACCTTCCGGATTTGCTCCGACGCTCGTCGGAACGGGCCTCTGGAGATCGGCATTGGATTCTTGGCGACGCCCATCCGACCCTTCGCGAAGAATTATCCCTACGATACCTTCAACTGGAGCTATGCCGCGCCCATGAACCGGGATGTGGCTATCCCCGCCCAGGATGTGGAGATCATCGACCAGCCCTACGGTGTCTATCGCGGCGATCTGGGGAGCTTCTTCGCGGATACCAACGACCGCGACGGAAACTCCTGCGCGGATTCCTACCGGATCTCCTTCGAGCGCCAGACCAACGGCCACCACGTGCGGCCCGTCCCATACCTCTGCGGACGCTATCTCTCCGCCAAGTATCCCGAGACGCGTGCCTTCAAGGCCGAGTGGTCTTTCCGTCCGGAGCTGGCGCAGGACTACGACAACACGGGGCACTTCATCTACGACTGCTGCCCCGCCTCTCCCGCATCCGCCTTCTTCGCCCATAAGGTCCGGACGCTCCTGACGCGCTTCCCGGAGATGAAGGGACTCTACTTCGACTTCGGCAATGCCCCCGAGTGCTCCAATGTGGAGCACGGCTGCCACGGCGGACAGCCGCTTCTGGCGCAGCGCGAGTTCTATCGTCGGATGTGCCTGGTGCAGATGGAGTGCGGCATCGAGAGCCCCGTCATTGTCCTCCACAACACTGACTGCGATCTCCTGCCCACCTACACCTTTGCGTCGCACCTCTTCAATGGCGAGCACATCCGGCAGGATTCCAGTCCGCTGCTCCACAACAAGAAGACCATCCTGGATACCTACGGCATAGAGATGTTCGCCAGCGAGCTGAGCTCCCTGCCCTTCGGCATCACCAACAGCGTATACTTCCCCGTGGATACCCTGCGTCCCGAGAATGGCGGTGACGAAGAGACCGACGACTACCAGTTCCGGTTGGGCAAGGCGGAGCACGCCGCGACACTCATCCACAACACCGTCATGTCCCCCATGCGGAATCACTACGGAATGTTCGACAAGATCATGCGCACCTTCGCGAATTTCGGCGTGGGACAGTCCGACGAGCGGTTTGTGGGATACTGGAAGAATGCGGTGCGAGTCGAGGGGGCGAAGGACATCTACGTGAGCTGCCACGTCCGGGGCGACAAGGTCCTGGCGGTGGTGGGGCACGTAGGAAAGTCCCACGACGACCAGACCTTCGATGTGGTCTTCGACTGGAATGCCCTGGGCGTCGCCAATCCCCCCATCGAGGCGAAGGACTGCATGACCGCCCCGGATCCCGAATACCAGGAGCTCCAGGAGCGACAGACGAAATTCGGCGTGCCCCCCGAACGCGCACCACTGAAACTGGGGGACTTCGGCAGTCAGATCCACTCCTTCCAGGGAAATACCCTCCGACTCTCCCTGGAACACCACTCCTTCGCAATCATAGAGCTTCGATAGGGCGGATTGGTACTTAGCAGGATAGTGGCTAGCGGCTAGTTCATTCGGTGCCGCAGGCGCTCTTCCGCCGAAGATCGGCGGTACGGTGCGTTTTTGGGCTCCGAGACTGGCCT
>CAZMWS010000259.1:0-2670 GCA_964570085.1 uncultured Lentisphaeraceae bacterium
CCGGTAAATTCCGGCGCGGGGTTTCGCCTAGCGAAACCCTGGCCTAACTTCCTCCTTCCTCCTTCCTCCTTCCTCCTTTTTTTCGTTTCGCTCCCTCTAGGAGCGAAACGAAAAAAGGCGCCATCCGCTTTCAATAGCGGAGGCGCCTTTTTGAAGTTGGTACCGGGTATAGGACTCGGACCTATGACACGTGGATTATGATTCCACTGCTCTACCAACTGAGCTAACCCGGCAACTTTGTTGTAAAGTGGGCATACAATAAGCGGTTCAGCGAGGATTGCAAGCGCCCTCCGGGAAAAAGCCCACCGCCCCGGGGGAACTTTCCTGCGCTTACTGCCTCTAACGGGGCACACCCGCCTGCCGGCGGCAGAGTGGCGCGTTTCTTCCCTAACGCAGTTTCGCAGGAAGATCTCCAAAGGAGGTCGGGGCTAGCGCCCCCCGGACCCCCCGCCTAGTTTCTTCCGCCTACCGGCGGTACGGTACCGGTTTTGGGGCCTGTGTAAGGGCTTAAGGGGGGTGCGGGGGGCTTGTCCCCAGTCCTTTGGATACCCCCCTGCCGAATTTCTTCCGCCTACCGGCGGTACCATTTTTGCCTTTCCCATTTTTTTGCGCGCCAATATGGGCGCGCTTGGCGCACGCGCCGGTAGATTCCGGCGCGGGGTTTCGCCTGCGAAACCCTGGCCTAACTTCCTCCTTCCTCCTTCCTCCTTCCTCCTTTTTCCCCGAATTATGAAGACTCTCCTTTCTACACTAACGCTTTGTGGGTTGTTGTGTTTGGCCGCGGTGTGTTTTGCGCCGTTATGGGCGGAGGGCGAGGGCGAGAAGGCGCCGGTGGGTCGTCCGTTGCATTATTTGTCGACGGACAAGGGTGTGTATCGTCCGGGGGAGTGTGTCTACATGCGGGATGTGGTGTTGGACGGCATCACGAATTATCCGTTGTCGTCGCTGGTGGATGGCGAGGGGTTGTTCCGTTGGAAGGTGTTGGGTCCGCGGGAGGACGAGGTGGCCTCTGGCGAGGTCTCCTATCGGGACTCCGTGGGTGCCATGAGCTGGGATATCCCGGTGGATGCGGTGGGTGGCGACTATGTGTTGCGGGTGGAGGGCGACAATGGCGCGCCCGCCCAGCGGAAATTCCGGATTCGGCAGTATCGCGCGCCGCGTTTGCGCACGCAGATGGATTTTCTGAAGCGCGGGTATTTGCCGGGTGAGGAGGTGGTTGCGCTGGTGCAGGCGACTCGTGCGGACGGCACGGTGTTGTCCACGGCGAAGGCATCCGCCAGCGTGCTGCTGGATGGCGAGCGGATCTTCCAGCAGGAGGAGATCCCCTGGGCGGACGGCACGGGACGGGTGTCTTTCGTTCTCCCGAAGGAGATTTCGGTCGGCGAGGGCGTGTTGAATGTGGTCATTGAGGACGGCGGCGATCTGGAGACGGCCGCCAAGAGCCTCCCGATTTTGTTGGATAATTATTCCGTGAGCTTCTATCCCGAGGGCGGCGATCTGGTCTTGGGGGTGCACAACCGCGTCTATGTGGAGGCGGTGAAGAGCAGTGGCGTCGGTGCGGATCTCTCGGGCGTGGTGCGGGATGACCAGGGGGCGGAGGTCTGCCGTTACGAGAGCGTCTTCGATGGCCGCGGCATTCTGGAATTCGTGCCGGTGGCGGGACGGAGCTATCGCCTGGAGATCGCCAGTCCCCGGGATGGCGGCGTGCGGTCCTTTGCGCTTCCTGTGGCGAAGAGCGGCAGTGTCCTGCGGGGCATGAAGAAGGCCTTCGATTTCCAGGAGGCCATCCAGGTGTCGGTCGATACCTCTCCCGAGGGCGCACGGACGCCCGCGGTGGTGGTCTTGCGGAAGCGCGACAAGGAGTTGGCGCGTTGCGAGGTGCCCTCCCAGGGCGGCGTGGTCTCTTTGCAGCCCGGCGAGGAGGAGGGCGTTCTCACCGCCACCCTTTATGCCGCCGATAATACTCCGCTGGCAGAGCGGCTCCTTTTCCGTCGTCCGCGGTATCGCGTGCATCTGGAGATCCAGGGCGCGGAGATCCCCCGGAATCCCGGTGACCAGGCGACGCTGGCGGTGATTGCGAAAGACGAGAAGGGCACTCCCGTGGAGGCCACCGTGGGACTCTGCGTGACGGACGCCACCGTGGCGTCGCTGGTGGATCGGCGGGATCGCGCGCCGCGTCTGCCCGTGATGGTCTATTTGGAGAACGAGGTCCTGGAGCTTACGGACGCCGAGGACTACTTCGATGCCGCTGATCCCCTGGCCGAGGACAAGATCGATCTGCTTCTGGGAACACAGGGCTGGCGGCGCTTTGTCCTGGAGCGCCGGGAGGAGATCGGGAAGGCCCATGCGGATGCGCTGGCGCGGATTCTGGCGCCGGAGGTCCGCGCATTCCATCCTATTTTGTTCCGCAACAAGATGATGCGCGCCGCCAATGCGGATGGCGCCATGCCCATGATGCTCCTGGCGGCGGCAGCTGCTCCGAATGACCTGGAGGCCCTGGAGGGTGACGCGGTGGTCGCGGAGGAGGCGGCCGCCTTTGGCGGTGCCTTCCCCGAGGCGGATGTGGTTGTGGTGGACGCGGATGCGGATGCCGTGGCGGATGGGGATGCCCCTGCGCAGGCGAAGGCATTCCGTCCGGGTCCTTGGGATCGTGGTCCCAAGTGGCGTCGG
>CAZMWS010000260.1:0-2662 GCA_964570085.1 uncultured Lentisphaeraceae bacterium
TCCAGAATTTCTATATGGACTGCGCGGAGTATCCTTCCTCCCTGGATGACCTCATGAACAAGACCAGCAACGAGCGCTGGGACGGACCCTATCTGGACAGCAAGAACCTGCCCGTGGACGGATGGGGCAGCGAATTCGTCTATACCGTCCCCGGCGAGGACGATATGCCCTTCGATATCATTAGCTACGGCGCCGACAAGAGCTCCGGCGGCGAGGGATACAATACCGATCTCTCCTGCTGGCAGTAGCCCGCTCGGAAACGCCGTCCCCGTAGCCTCATGCGCACCACCGTCCCCCATTTTGCACGGCGAAACCGCCCATACACCCTTCTGGAGATGATTGTGGTGTGCGCCATCGTCATGCTGGTGGTGGCGCTGGTGACGCCCCGCTTGGGCGGCGGCGGTCTTCGCATGGCGGCGGAGAGCGCGCTCTCCGAGATCCGCGGCGCGTTCCAGCAGACCGCCACCCGCGCACGCATCACCGGACAACCCTACCAGATGACTCTCCTCCCGGAGGAGGGCGTCTTTCAAGTCGCGCCCCTGGAAAATCCCCTGGACCAGGATTGGCATCCCGCTGCATTGTCGCCTCTGACTGGCGAATCCGGCCGCGGCGCCATCGTCCAGCTGATGGACTCCTACCAGGTGCCCGATGGCGTGGAATGGACCGAATTGCCGGATGGCGAGGAGGACTCCGGGAGGATCCTCTTCCGCTTCTTTCCGGATGGCGAGGCCACGGGCCCGGAGCTCGCCTGGAAGATGCATGGCCGCTCCTATCGACTCGTCATGGACAGCGTCCAGGGAAAGGCCACCATTCTGGAGATCTTGGAGAATTAGTGGTCGGGGGAATGGAAAAAACGGTCGTTTTCGGGATCTCTGACACTTTTCGGGAGGGAATATGATTGCGCAGTTGAGAGGGATTTTGCTGGAGAACAACGCGGACGGCAGTGTGGTGCTGGATGTGAATGGCGTGGGCTATGAGTTGCTGACGCCGCTCTCCACCCAGGAAAAGCTCCCGCCCCTCATGAAAGAGGCGCTCCTCTATACCTCGCTGGTCGTCCGCGAGGACGACATGACCCTCTATGGCTTTGCTACCCGCGAGGAAAAGCGGGTCTTTCGCACCATCGTGAATTCCGTAAAGGGCTTTGGTCCCCGACTGGCACTCACCACCCTCTCCGCAATGCCCATCGCACAGCTCTGCCAGGCCATTGCCCAGGAGGACATCAAGACCCTCTCCCGCATCAACGGCGTGGGAAAAAAGAGCGCCGCGCAGCTGGTGCTGGATCTGAAGAGCCACCTCGCCGAATTCGGAGTCGCTGCACAGGCCCCCGGGGCGCCCGCGAATGGCGCGGTTGGCGCGACCCAGGGCGAGCTGCCAGTCTGCGCACAGGATGCCGTCAAGGCCCTGGAGACCCTGGGCTATCGCCACGACGACGCCCGAAAGGCGGTGGAAGGCGTCCTGGAGGAAGCCGCAGGCGAGGAGATCCCCAGCGCTACCATCATCCGACGCGCACTCTCACGCTTCCGCGGTTAAAACGATCCTTTTCATATCATACGCAATCCGATAGAATTCCATGAGTGGAAATTCCAGCAATCAGGACACCCGCTTCATCACCTCGGAGATGAATGCCAAGGAGGAGGAGTTCGACCAGAGCCTCCGCCCACAGGCCTTCGCCGAATTTCCTGGTCAGGGGAATGTGAAGGAGCAGTTGCAGATCATGGTGGCCGCCGCCAATCGTCGCGGCGAGGCGCTCAATCACGTGCTTCTTTCCGGCCCTCCCGGATTGGGCAAGACCACTCTGGCGAATATCATCGCCAATGCCTGCGGAAAACAACTGAAGGCCACCAGCGGACCCGTGATTGAAAAGCCCGGCGATCTGGCGGGATTGCTCTCCAGCCTAGACGAGGGCGATGTCCTCTTCATTGACGAAATCCACCGTCTGCCCCGCCAAGTGGAGGAATACCTCTACAGCGCCATGGAGGACTTCCATATTGATATCATGGTGGACTCCGGGGTGGCCGCACGCTCTGTCCGCGTCAATCTCCCGCGCTTCTGTCTCATTGGCGCTACGACTCGACAGGGAAAGCTCTCTGCGCCTCTCCGTGACCGCTTCACCATGAAGTGCCGCATGGCATACTACTCCGCCCAGGAACTCCAGACGATTCTGGTGAGAAGCGCGAAGGTGCTCCATGTGGACGCCGAGCCCGAGGGACTCCTGGAAATCGCGCGGCGTGCCCGCGGGACCCCCCGAATCGCCAATAACCTCCTCCGGTGGGTCCGCGACTACGCATTGGTCCGGCACTCCTCCGCGATCACAAAGACCATCGCCGCTGACGCCCTCGGAATGCTGAATATCGATGACGACGGACTGGACGAGATGGACAACCGGATCCTGGAGACCATCATCGTCAAGTTCAAGGAGCGCCCCGTGGGCCTCAAGTCCCTGGCCGTCGCCGTCGGCGAGGAGGAGGAGACCATCGAGGACGTCTACGAACCCTATCTGATCCAGGAGGGATTCCTCCTGCGCACTCCTAGCGGACGTATCGTCACCGAACGCGCCCTCCGACGCTTCGGACGCACTCCCTCCCCAAAACAACCCGATCTCTTCCCCGCTAATTAATAAGTACCTAGCCATTAGTGGTTAGTGGCTAGTTCATAAGGTGCC
>CAZMWS010000261.1:0-2639 GCA_964570085.1 uncultured Lentisphaeraceae bacterium
CTGGTGGTTCCGGTAGAGACCGGGCAGCTTCAGCCGCTGCAGCTCCATGGCGATGCACTCATTGGCCGCCAGCATGAACTCCTCCACCAGCTGATGGGAGGGATTGTCCTCGCTCTGCTGCACACCCAAAATCTGCGAGGGATGCTCGCTGCACACCACACGGATCTCCGGCATGCCCATGGGCAGGAAACGCTCGCGGGTCATGCGGCGATGGCGTAGCAACCGCGAGACACTGGCAAGCTTCGACACCAGGTCCTTCACCTCCTGGGAACCGTCAAACTCGCCGCCATCCAAGTAGGTCTGCACCTGCTCGTAGCAGAGGCGCTGAGTGACATTGATGGTAGTGTGGCGACGCTGCCAGGAGAGGATCTCGCCAGTATGCTCGTCAAAGCAGATGAAGACGCTGTGTGCCAGGCGCGCCTGTCCCGCCTGAAGGCTGCACTGGTGGTTTGCCAGCGCCTTCGGCAGCATGGGCAGCGTGCGCCCGGGCAAATAGGAGGTGAAGCAACGCTCCCGCGCCTGTCGATCCAGAATACTGCCGGGACGCACATAGCTGGCCACATCCGCAATATGGACGCCCACCACCACCGTACCAGGACGCGGCGACTTGCCCAACGACAGCGCATCATCGTAATCCCGCGCATCCACGGGATCGATAGTGACCGCCGTATCCTTCGTGCAATCCAGTCGACGGACCTTCACGGGCTGGAGCGCCTCGGCATCCTTCTCGTCCTGTTCGGTATAGGGTGCGGGGATGTTGTATTCTGCGACGATGGCATCCAGGTCAGAAGAGACCTCTCCGCAGGCGGCGTAGCACTCCAAGAGCGTGACATCGGGAAGCGTCTCCGCGGGGAAGTCCTCTTCGGGGAAGGGGAATTCGCAGCGGCACCAATTGCCCTCGCGGGGTCCCCCCGGAAGCTTCTTGAGGCTCTCGGGCGCAATCCGCAGGAGTCCCGGCAACTCGTGCCGCAGGGGTCGAACGCCCCATCCACCGCCCCGCAAGGGCACCATGCATCCCACAAAAAAACGGAATTTCCGCTCCAAAATGCGCTTCACATGCGCCACAGGGCGCGCGGGATCCCCCGCGGGATCCAAGACCACACGGACCGTGTCACCCGTCACCGCACCGCCTAGATAGCCCGGCGGCACAAATACCGAGTCCCCACCGTCCATCCGGACAAACCCAAAGCCCTGGATGTTCACCGACAACTCGCCAATGCACTCCTGGGCAGAAATCGCACTCTTCTTCACGGGACGCTCCTCAGAACGCTCGCGATGCTTTCCCCTCTTCTCGTGATGCTTGCTCATAATCTTGTTTTCTCTAGTGTCTGAATGTATTATGCTGACAACCCCCAAAATATAAAGGCGCCCCGACTACCCGCCTAGCCTAGGTAGAAGATAGAAGGGAGCAGGGAGTAGGTTAATAAGGTACCGCGGGCGCTCTTCCGCCAACGGCGCTAATCGCGCCGTAAGTACTTAGCAATTAGTGACTAGTGACTAGTCTGTAAGGTGCCGCGGGCGCTCTTCCACCTACCGGCGGGACAGTTCCGGCTTTTGGGCTACAGGCATTGCACATTGCACATTGCCTTTCGCGCCAATTCGGGCGCGCTTAACGCACCCGTGGAGCGTCCAGAATTAGTGGCTAGACGCTAGTGGCTAGCCGATTCGATCGCGGCGCGGCTCCACAAACCTACTCCCTACGACCTGCTACCTCGCATTATCGGCAGACATCCTCCAGGAAATACTGGTGGATGCGGGTATCGGTGAGCAGTTCGGGGTGGAATGCCATGGCCAGCTGGTGTCCCTGCCGGACGGCGGTGGGCTGTCCGTGGAAGGTAGAGAGGACCTCCACCTCCGGACCGGCCTCCACGATGGAAGGTGCCCGAATGAAGGACATGGGGACATTCTCCAGGGGGCCGAAGGATCCCTGGGTAAAGAAGCTCCCCAGCTGGCGGCCGTAGGCATTTCGGCGGACCGTCACGTCCAGGGTGGCGAAATGGCGTGTCGGGTCATCGGCGATGCGCTGTGCCAGGAGGATCAACCCGGCGCAGGTGGCCATGACGGGGAGCCCCTCTTCGGCGAGCTTGCGTCGGAGGGGTTCGAAGAGATTCAGCTCCCGCAGGAGCTTCCCCATCACCGTGCTTTCGCCGCCGGGGATGACCAGGCCGTCAAAGGGGCGGGAGAGGTCGCTGGCCTGGCGGATCTCGAAAGTCCGGGCGCCCAGGGCGCGGAGGGATTGTCCGTGCTCCGCAAAATCCCCCTGGAGCGCCAGAATGGCAATGGTGCGAGGAGAGCCCATGGCTACTTGCCGCGCTCCTCCATGATGGTGCGGATCTCGTCGGCGTTGATGCCGACCATCGCCTCGCCCAGACCGCAGGAGAGCTCCGCGATGAGCTTGGCGTCCTGGTAGTTGGTCACCGCCTTCACGATGGCCTGGGCGCGCTTGGCGGGATCGCCGCTCTTGAAGATGCCCGAGCCCACGAAGACGCCCTCGGCACCCAGCTGCATCATCAGCGCGGCATCCGCAGGAGTGGCCACGCCACCGGCAGCAAAGTTCACCACAGGCAGACGGCCCTCGCGGTGGACACGCTCCACCAGGTCGTAGGGCACCTGCAACTCCTTGGCGGCCTCGTACAGCT
>CAZMWS010000262.1:0-2622 GCA_964570085.1 uncultured Lentisphaeraceae bacterium
GGTCTCGGGAAGCGCCGCCGACAGATGCTTCAGGAGGTCGTCAATGCCGTGGGTATGGGTGCAGCTGGTGGGATAGGCCTCCTTCACGCCCAAAGCCGCAAAATGCCCGATGGCGCTCTGGGAGAGCTCCTTGTTGTCCGCCTTGTTCATGCAGAGGATCAAGGGCTTTCCCGCCTTGCGCAGGAAGGCGCCCACCTCCTCGTCCTGGGGAGTGATGCCGTCCTGGCAATTGACCACCCACAACAGGCAGGTGGCGTCCTTCACCACCTCCGTGACCTGGTCACGGATCATGCCGTCGAACAAATCCACCTTCTTGTCACCATTCCAGGTGCCAAGACCGCCGGTATCCACCAGCAGGAAGCTCTTTCCACGGAATTCCGCAGGCGATGCCACGCAATCCCGGGTGACGCCGCTCTGTTCGTGGACAATCGAGACGCGGCGTTTCAGAATGGCATTGAAGAGGGCCGATTTGCCCACATTGGGACGACCCACGATGGCGACCACGGGAAGGGAGTCGCCCCGCTCCTGCGGCTCCTCCAGCAACGGCTCTTTCACTTCGTCAGACATAACCTACGGTTCCTCCTCAAACAAAAGGCGATAGAAAAATTCACAAAAGGCCCGCTTGCCCAACCACGGACTCCTCGCCGACTATCCGTCGGAGGGAGTGTGGCAGGCGAGCGGGCTTGCGGGGTTATTGTGCCGCGGGACGGGGGAACTCCCGGAGGCGCTTCAGGCAGCGGTCCTTTCCGATGAGCTCGGCGGTCTCGAAGATACCGGCGCCCACATTGGTGCCGGTGATGGCGGCGCGCAGGGGCTGGTTCAGCTTTCCGTGCGCGAAGCCATGGGCGGCGGCGCACTCCTCCACCGCTGCCTCGATGTCGGTGGCAGTGAACTCCGGCAGCGCGGCGAGCTTTTCGGCGAGCTCATCCAACGCGGCGACGGCGTCGGGATTCTTCAGGAGCTTCTCGCAGACCTTCGCATCCCACTCGGGCACCTCCTGGAAGAAGTATCCCCACTGTGACACATCCACCAGACGCTTCACACGGCTCTGCAGGAAAAGCGCCACCTGCTCAAAGAGCGCGCCCTGCGCGGCCGCACCCCAGGATGCCTTGGCCGCCTCTTTGCCCACCAATTCCAGATAGCGCTCCTTGGGCAGCTCGGCGATGTATTGGCCGTTCAGCGCAGTGAGCTTATTGATGTCCATCTGGGAGGGCGCGCGGAGGCAGCGTTCCAGGGTGAAGGCCTCCACCAGCTCCTGACGGGAGAGCTTCTCGCGGTCGTCACCGGGGGACCATCCCAGGAGGCTCAGGTAGTTGAAGAGCGCCTCGGGCAGGAAGCCCTTCTCGCGGAAATCGCCCACGAAGGCATCGCCGTCACGCTTGCTGTAGGGCTTTCCCTGTGCATTGATGATCATGGGCAGATGCGCATACTGGGGCACGGGTGCGCCCAGTGCGTGGAAGAGGAAGATATGCTTGAAGGTGTTCTCCACGTGGTCATCGCCGCGGATGATGTGTGTGACGCCCTGGGTGATGTCGTCCATGACATTTGCCAGATGGAAGACGGGTGAGCCATCGGAGCGGATGATCACGAAGTCCTTCATGGCATCCAGGGGCTTGGTCATGACGCCCTTCACCAGATCGGTGTAAGAGATGGTGTGGCGCATGTAGGTGATCTCCACCGCATTCTCCACGGTGAAGAGCCCGCCATTCTCGATCTCGCCGAGATGCTCCGCCAGGCGGAAGACGCACTTCCCGTCGGCATCGAAGGCCTCCAGATCCCGGAAACCGGCCAGCGTGGCATCCATGGGAGCCGCCTTGCCCTTGGGAGAAATTGCCGCAAAGGAGACGCCCTTCTTGCTCACCTTCAACGGCGCGTCAGAATGGAGCTTCACATGCTGCACCCCCGCTTCCTCAATACCCGGGACGCCCGTGGTGTCGTAGGGGAAACGGAAGAGCACCGCGGGGGCGTCGCCGCCCTTGTTGTCCTCGTAGGCCATGCCCTTTGCAAGCATCTCCTTCGCGGCCTGGCAGTGCTTCTGGGACTGCGTGGTCTGGTAGAAGATCTCCTCGTCGTAGTTCAGACCCAGCCACTGCATGACATCCAGCAGTGCCTGGATGGCCTGGGGAGTGGAACGCTCCAGGTCCGTATCCTCCACACGAAGCAGGAAGGTGCCGCCCTCATGACGGGCATACAGCCAGTTGAAAATGGCAGCGCGAATGTTGCCAATGTGCACCTGCCCCGTGGGGGACGGCGCAAAACGAACGCGTACGGGTGTCATGGATGTGTTTCTTGAAAGAAAAAGCCAATAACAGGAAAATCTCTTCACCCCCGAAGGACCCTCCGTGATTCCTACACGGAAAACGGCTCAATTTTCGGGCGGATGGATACTATAACCCCTAGGAAACGCCCTACCCCCAAAAATGGCGCCCGGCAACCAGCAACTAGCGGCTAGTACATTGTGCAATGTGCAATGCATGGCACCGCCGATAAGCGGAAGAGCCCCGCAGGCACCTTATAAACCTTCTCCCTACTACCTCCTCCCTTCTACCTAGCAAGGCAAGGGGTACGGGGGCGGCTTTTCCCCGGCGTACTTAGAAGCAGACCGGGCTCTGGGAAGGCAGG
>CAZMWS010000263.1:0-2598 GCA_964570085.1 uncultured Lentisphaeraceae bacterium
AGCAGGAGAGGGAAAGGCTCAGATTTTCGGCGTCCTGCATCGCCTTCTGGAGTATTGCGAAGGCATCGGGTCCCTGCAGGAAGAAGTACTGCGGCAGCTGTGTGGCGACCATTCGGTTGCTTTCGGGCATGGGCGCTTCGTTGCCCAGGAAATCCTGGCAGGTGGTGCCTTCGGGGAAGGTGATTTTCAGGGGATTGGTCTCCATGTCGCACCAGATTGCGAGGATGGCGTGGTCGCGGTGGCCGAAGACTCCCAACTTCAGGTTTGTCTCGCCGGAGCCCAGGCGGCTGTCGTATTGGCGGACATTCTCCACTACATGGCAGAGCTGGGTCAATGCGGGGAGGGAGAGCGTGGGATTGCCGTCGTCATGCCAGAGGCCGTAGTCGAAGTAGTTGGATTCCACGCAGTTCTGGGTGAGGAACCAGTAGAAGATGGGGGATCCCAGGAGCTTCGCGTTAAGGACGGCGGTGAGCATTCGGGAGCAGAGGAGCTGCTGGAGCGGGTGATCCAGTGGGAGTCGGTTGTCGATGGCGAAGCCGTATTCGGAGACGAAGGGCTTTTGTCCCTGGAGGTATGTGTGCGTCATGGCATTGGCGCGTTCGAAGACTCCGGGGAAATCCACGTTTGCGGAGCCGATGTAGGGGAGATTCTCCTCGTTGATGTATCGCACGCCGTAGGGATAGCAGTCCATGGGGAAATACTCGAAGTCTCCCTGGACCTGTGTGAGGATATCGCGGGAGAATTCGAAGTAGTGGGTTCCTCCGGAGGGGCGTCCTGCAGCGATGGGGATATCGGGTCGTGCGCGGCGTGCGGCCTGGATGTATACGGAGGTGATCCGGGCGATATCGCGGCAGACGGGTCCGTGGACAATGCCGTCGATGGTGTATTGGGGATACTTCTTTCGGTAGTAGGGCTCGGAGCCCCCGATGAGGTCGTCCTCGCCGCCGATTTCCAAGAGATCGATATCGGTGCCTGCGCGGCGGATCAGGTTTTCGAAGACGACGGAGAGCTTCGACAGGGATTCCTCGGTGGCCGCAAAGCCGATGGACTCCTGCATCCCCCAGGACTTCGCCTCGGCCACCTCCTCAGGACGGTGCGCCCAGTTGGGGGTGCCCGGCAGGTGCAGCATGGAGAATTTCACTTTGTAGCCCCGCGCCTTGAATTCCCGGAAACGCTGCAGGAATTCCTCGGAGTTGTCGGCATCCGGCGTGGGCATGAGCTGCTCCATGTGTGCGCCCACCTCCACCCACTTGGGACCAATGCGGTCAAAGACAGAGCTGACGCTGCCGGTGACGCCCATGAAGGGCTCCACATCGGGCTCCTGCACATAGCAGTCGCGCACCACCACGTAGGAGTCCTGGCACTCCGAGAGCACCTCGTCGGTCCTCTGGGACTTCCAGATGCCGCGCACGGCGTAGAGTCCGGGGCGTCCGGAGGGCGCCTCCAGGGAGGAGCGGACGGTCTGGATGCCGTCGGAGGGATTCTCCACCGTCTCCTGGAAGAAGAGCTCCTTGCCCTGGTAGTCGGTGATTCGGACTTGGCAGAGGACGGGACCGATCTCGGCGGAGTATCCGGTGCTGTTTACGAGGACGGTGACCTTGTCCTGTGGGCCGAAGACCTTCGTGCTATCGGAGGGAACGGAGACATTGGCCAGGAAGCCACCGGCGGCCTCAAATTTTCCGGCAGTTCGGGTGTCGGCCTCCAGCTGGGTGCCATCCAGGCAGACCTCGGCGGGGGCGCCATTTTCGGTGAAGACCTCCAGCAGCATCCAGTAGGGCTCGGAGAACTTTACCTGGAAGGGGATCTCCACGCGCTGCCAGTTCTGGGTGGGATTCAGGTCGTAAAATTGGGTGTCCTTCCAATTGCAGTTCACCAGCCCCACTTGCATCCGGGCGGGTGCGTCGGATTTGATCCAGCAGGAGAAGACGTAGTCGCGGCCCGTCTGAAAGTCCATGGTGGCGCCGTTTTCGAAGGATCCCCTGAAGGAGGTCTTTCCATTTGCGGGGACGATGTAGGAGACATACTGTCTGCCCTGGGGGGCGTCGGCGCCCCGGCGCATCGTCCAGGTGGCGGAATTCCCCATCCAGGGCAAGCGGAAGAATCCCTCGCTGATCTCACAGCTGGTGTCCCCCGGCAACAGGTTCGCTGCACTCAGGGAGAATGCCAGCAGGACGAACGATAGGAGCGCGAGAGCCGCGTGGGAGAGAATCGTGGTCTTTTTCATCGTGAGAGCGTAGTGGAAAAAGGCGGGGATTGCGCGAAGAGAGAAGAAGATTTTCGCTTGGGTGAAATTTAGCGTGTACGGGGGAATCTTGACTCCTACGGAACGCCCTTTTTTGATGTGTTATGGCCCGATTGGGAAGGAGTTGAAATGAGGGTTAAAGTACGCGGAGTCGCGGATGGGAGTCGAGCTCCATTCGCGGGACTCGGGAAAGGAGGAGCGGGTCTCCTCCAAAGAGTCCCCCATAGTCAAACAAAGTCCCTCTCAACAAAAGGAGTGATCTCCGTATGAACAACAAGAAAGAGAAGCTCGTGGCCGCACTGCTCGCAATCTTCCTCGGTGGCTTTGGAATCCATAAGTTCTATCTGGCATCAAGC
>CAZMWS010000264.1:0-2594 GCA_964570085.1 uncultured Lentisphaeraceae bacterium
CCTGCGAAACCCTGGCCTAACTTCCTCCTTCCTCCTTTCTCCTTCCTCCTTTTTTGCATTCCATGTTTTCCCGTTTCCAAACTAGTCTCGTTTCTGCATTGGGTCGTCTTGAGGGCGAGGCGGTGCCGATGTTCTATGTGCACTGTGGGGCGGACTACGGGATGGCGGGGTTGTTTGACGAGGCGCCGCGGGAGGTCTCGATTTCGGAGCTCTCGGGTGAGGAAGGCGGTTTGAATTTGGATGGCGAGGAGCCGCGGGTGTTGTTGGGGAGTGTGCAGGGTGTTCCGGTGATGGTGTCGGTGGGTGTCCGTCGTGTTGCGGAGGGCCGTGGGCATTTGGCGGCGCTTTTTCCCACGGCGTTAGCGGCGCGGTGGGGTGTTCGGAATCATCTCTTTTTGGATACCGCGGCCAGTCTTTCGCCGGAGTTCAAGGCGGGGAAATGGGGCATCCTGGCGGATTTTGCGAGCCATTTCGCGTTTTCGCCGCTGGAGGGCCTCCAGGGGATTTTGACGCATCCCTGGCCGGATCTCTCCGAGGCGCTGGACCAGGTGCAGAACTCCGAGCTGGTGAATGCCTTGGCGGAGTTCGGGGAGCCACCGCGCTTCTGCACCGTCCATGGCGTGCCCGGCTTCCAGTTGCCCACGGAGGCGGAGGCGCAGCGCATTCGCGCGGACGGCGGCGACTTCCTCTGTCACGATTTAGTGTTACACTTGACGCTTTCCCATGCCTTCGGTTGCCGGGTCTCCGCGCTGGTGCTGGCGGGCGTGCAGCTCTTGCCGGGTCGGCGCAGCCGGTTCACCCGCGAGGATTTGTTGGAGACCGGGAAATTCTGTGCGAAGGCGTTGCGGCAGGGTTTGCGGAAGGCGATCCGTGAGATGGCGGATGCCGCGGATGGCTACGGCGAGAATGTGTTGCCCGAGGCGGACGCCGATGAGCTGTTGCGGGAGAGCATCCGCCGGAGCGCCACTCGTTCTTCGCCCCTGAAGGCCTTCCTGAAGCGCTCCGAATAGGACGATACCCCCCATTTTTCATGAATTCGAACGAGAAGATGACTGCGAATCGAGTCCATTCTTGGCTATTTGCGCTGGCGCTGGCGGCGCTCTTGGCGTGTCCCTGCGTGATGCACGGGGCGACGGAGGGCGATCCGGCGCGTCGCTTGTGGATGCGTGGCTACGAGTCCATGACGCAGGCGGACCAGTCCTACGGCAACAAGGCGGAGTTGACGGCATTGCGGGGATACGAGAAGGCGCTGGAGGTCTTTTTGGAGGTGCAGAACCGCTATCCCGACTGGAATGTGTCTTTGTTGCGCTACCGTGTGGACTACTGCCGGAAGCGGATTGAGGAGATCAAGGAGGCGAATCGCCAGAATCTGGAGTATCTGACCCGCGAGGAGCTCTTCCAGCGTGTGCGGGATGCCGAGAGCGAGAGCCGTGTGGGGAAAGAGCGGATCCAGGCATTGGAGAAGACCCTGGAGAAGGAGCGTCAGTCCCTGGAGCGGGCCCGTGGCGAGGCCGCGCAGATGGCCACCGCCGAGGAAAATCTGAAGATCCTCAAGAAGGACCGCGAGACCCTCCTGGCACAGGTGCGCACCCTCTCCGCACAGCTGGAGGACGCCAAGACCCGCCTCCAGCAATCCGCCACACCGGATCCCCGTCTGGCGCGCCTGGAGGAGCTCGCCGAGCAGCAGCGGCGTTCCCAGGAGGAGCTGACCCGCGTGGGACGCCTCCTGGAACAGACCGCCGCCGCGCGGGACGAATTGCTGTCGCAGAGCCAGCGGGATGCGCAGTGGCGTCGGGATGCGGAGTCCCGTGAGCGGGAGTTGCAGCGTGTGGCGGAGAGTGCGCGTCGTCAGCAGGAGAGTGCGGAGTTGGAGTTGCGGAAGGCGCAGGCGAGCCTGGAGTCTCTGGAGAATGCGAATCGCGAGCTCTCGAAGAGTCGCCAGGAGAGTGCCCAGGGCGTCCAGAAGGAGCTGGAGGAGACCAGGAGTCAGCTGCGTGCCCGCGAGGACCAATTGCAGTCCGCGCAGATGGAGTTGCTTTCTGCGCAGCGGCGGTTGCGCCAGGCGGAGGACTCCGCGACGCGTCTGGGCGAGGAGCTCTCCCAGGAGCGCATCCGTTCCCGCACCAGCGCTGACGCGGTCTCCGATCAATTGCAGTCGGTGGGGCGTCTCCAGGCGGAGCGCGCGGAGTTGTCGGACCAGGTGGAGCGCCAGAAGAGCGCGCTGGCGGCCAGTCAGGAATTGCTGTCGGGGCTGGAGGCCTCCAGCCGTCAGCGGGAGGAGGAGCTCTTTGCCGCCAAGAGCCGTGTTGTGGAATTAGAGAAAGCGCTCTCTGGGGCGCGCGAGGAATCCGCGCAGGCGAAGGAGTCGTTGCGGCAGATCCAGGAGGCATCCTCTGCCGCGGCGGGCATCCTGGCGAATGCGCGGGAGACCCAGCAGGAATCCGAGGAGCTCCATCGCCGTCAGCAGGAGCAGGAGACGGAGCTGGTGGCGCTGCGGGAGAAGCTGGATCAGTCCGAGAGTGCCCGCGCGCGTCTGGAGGAGCAGCTGGCGCGCCTGAGTGACGAGGGCCGCGCGCAGGATGCCGCCGTCTGGC
>CAZMWS010000265.1:0-2592 GCA_964570085.1 uncultured Lentisphaeraceae bacterium
ATCACCACCGCCAATGACGTGGCCCTGGGATGGGTCGACCTGAACCGCTGCCTGGGACTCATGGAGGTCCCCGAATACAACCTGGGCGACTGCCAGATTGAGGAGTATCCCGAGAGCGCCCACGATCTCATGGAGAAGGCCCGCAAGAGCTCCCCCACCCTCCAGGCACTGGATTACCGCGTCAAGGTGGCCTCCGGAGCCCTGGATGCCGCCATCTCCGATCTCTATCCCTCACTCTCCCTCTCCCTGGGCGGCACCGTCTCCGGACAGAACCCCGCGCTGCCCTGGCTCTGGAATCTGAATGGCGGACTCTCCCTGGGACAGAGCCTCTTCCAGGGCGGACGACTGAACAACGCCATCCGACAGGCCACCCTCTCCCTCCGAAGCGCACGCAGCAAATACGCCGACGGCGAGCAGACGCTCTTCCGCTCCCTCACCAACGCCACCCTCACCGCCTCCCGCGCAAAGCTCTCTCTGGAGGTGGCCGAGCTCACCGCCAAGACCGCCCAGCGGAATCTGGAGATCGTCAACGAGAAGTTCCGCAATGGCAAGGCCACCAGCGTTGACCGCACCGACGCACAGGTCTCCTTCTCCACCGCGAAGGCCGATGCCGTGAATGCGCGCTTCGACTACCTGGAGGCACAGGCCACCATCGCAAATCTCCTGGGCGAGCCCGCCGAAACCCTGGCAGAATAGCCGCAACCATTTTTCTTTCCTTCCCCCACAAATACTCTTCTCCCATGTTCAAGAAAACACTGAAAGTCGTCCTGATCTGCGTCGTCCTGGGCGCGGCATGGTACGGCATCCACTGGTACCGGAATCGTCCGAAAGCCCCGGAGACCACGTATTTCCGCAGCCAGGCCGTCCAGAAGGGCTCCGTCACCCAGGAAGTCACCGCCACCGGCACCATCGCCCCTATCCGGGAGGTCTCCGTGACCACACAGGTCACCGGAAAGATCATCTCCCTCTCCGCTGACTACAACTCCCATATCACCGAAAACCAGGTCATCGCCCTCATCGACCCCGATACCTACGAGTCCGCTCTGGCAAGCGCCCGCGCACAGCTCAAGAGCAACGAGGCCGCCTTGGCACGCACCACCGCGCAGCTCACGCTGGCAGAAAAGGAGCTCTCCCGCCAGAAGCGGCTCTTCGAACGCGAGATGGCCACCGAGAGCGAGCTGGATACCGCGCAGGCGAACTACGACGAGCTGAAAGCCACCCTCAAGGGCAATGAGGCCGCCATCGAACAGTCACAGGCAAGCGTCCGCACCGCCGAAAAGAATTTGGCCGACTGCACCATCACCTCCCCCGTCACCGGCATCGTCATCGACCGCTCCGTGGAAGAGGGCCAGACCGTGGTCTCC
Source organism: uncultured Lentisphaeraceae bacterium (assembly GCA_964570085.1). GTDB lineage: Bacteria > Verrucomicrobiota > Lentisphaeria > Oligosphaerales > Oligosphaeraceae > UBA1724. Next base: position 1,365 of record CAZMWS010000265.1, read on the forward strand.
TCCATGAACGCCACCGGACTCTTCTCCGTGGCCACCGAGCTCACACGCATCCAGGTGGAGGCATCCATCCCCGAGGCCGATATCGGCAGCGTGGCCGTGGGACAGCGCGTGGTCTTCACCGTGGATGCCTACAAGCAGAAGTTCGAGGGACACGTCACACAGATCCGACTGGCTAGCGTCACCACTTCCAACGTGGTCACCTACCCCGTCATCATCCAGGCCGACAACCCCGGCGAAAAACTCTTCCCCGGCATGACCGCGAATCTCTCCATCATCGTGGAAGAGGCCTCCGATGTCCTCATTGTCCCCAATGCCGCCACCCGCTTCACGCCCATGGGCGACGACGCCCCCAAGCCCCCCGATCTGGCTGACGACGAGAAGATCCTCTGGGTCGCCGACTCCACCACGCAGATCCACCCCGTGAAGGTGAAGCTGGGCATCACCGACAGCATCAATACCGTCCTGCTGGAATCCGAGGAGTCCCTGGAGGGCGTCAATGTGGTCACCGGAAAGATGAGCGCCGCGGCCGCCCTGAAGGCCGAGGAACAGCCCTCCAATCCCTTCATGCCCAAGCCCCCCGCCCGCGACAAGAAGGACAAGGGCCGCGGCGGCCCCGGAGGACCCCCTCCCGGACCGTGATCGAAAGAACACGACCTCAAACGATAGCCGCGGGACGACGAAAGCACAAACACGACAGCCGCCCCGCGCACGCCCCCCCCGACTCACACTCACGCCTCCATACACACCCCCTCCCCGCAATCCTCCGCCATGCTGATCGAAATCCGCAACATGTTCAAAACATACGTCCTGGGTGACAGCACCGTCAATGCGCTTGGCGGCGTCGACCTGGATGTAGACCACGGGGAGTTCCTCGCCATCATGGGGCATTCCGGCTCCGGCAAGAGCACCATGCTGAACATCCTGGGCGCCCTGGATACCCCCACCAGCGGGAGCTACAAGCTGGAGGGCCGGGAGGTCTCCACCATGTCCCGCAACGAACTGGCGCTCTTCCGAAACCAGAAGCTGGGATTCGTCTTCCAGAATTTCAATCTGCTTCCCCGCACCAGCGCCGTGGAACAGGTGGAGCTGCCCGCCTTCTACGGCGGATGCACCCTCTCCGCCAAGGCCCGCCGCGCCCGCGCCATCGAATTGCTCAATCTGGTGGGACTGGGAAAGCGACTCTACCACACCCCCGCACAGCTCTCCGGTGGACAGCAACAGCGCGTCG
>CAZMWS010000266.1:0-2574 GCA_964570085.1 uncultured Lentisphaeraceae bacterium
TTAGGCCAGGGTTTCGCAGGCGAAACCCCGCGCCGGAATTTACCGGCGCGTGCGCTAAGCGCGCCCAAATTGGCGCGTAGTTGATAGGTAGAAGGTAGAAGGGAGTAGGTAGTAGGTTTGTTCGGTCGCTACGCAGTTTTTTTCCGCCGCACACGCGGCGGCACTTGTACCGCGGCAAACGCCGTGGAAGGGCGCCTGCGGCACCGTTTTCACCTTCTACCTCCTACCTTCTACCTATTACCCGCGGGCAAGTCGCCCGCATTCGCCGCGGGGGGCGGCGGAAGAGCGTCCGCGGCACCGCTTAAATCTACTCCCTACTCCCTTCTCCCTTCTACCTACGTTGGGGGTGTAGTGTTACAGCAGGTCTTTGGCGGCCTTGAAGGAGCCGATGACCTTGACTTCGTCGGCCTGTTGGCCGAGTTCCTTGAGGACATCGGGCATTCTGGGGTCCTGGAGACCGCAGTCGAGTTCCACGAAGAATCGGTATCGCCATCTGCCGTGTCCGGAGGGGCGGCTTTCGATCATGGAGAGTGAGAGTCCGGCGGTCTTGAAGGGCAGGAGTGCGTCGTAGAGAGCGCCGACCTTATCGCGGGCATCGAAGCAGAGGCAGCAGCGGTCGTGTTCGGTCTGTCGGTTTTCCTTTTGGGAGAGGATGAAGAACCGTGTGACGTTATCGGGGTTGTCCTCGATATTTTCCTCGAGGGCATTGATGCCGTAGAGGTGTCCGGCCTCGGCGCTGGCGATGACGGCGGCGCCGGCGGAGTGTGTGGCCAATTCGGCGGCGCGGGCATTGCTGGGGGTGGCGATGGTCTCCACGTCGGGGAAGTGCTGTTCCAGATAGTGGCGGCACTGTCCCAGGGACTGCGAGTGGCTGTAGATCACGCGGATGTCCTCTTTCTTGTAGTTGGAGAGGAGGCACTGATGGACGGAGATCGCGACCTCGTCGTAGATTTTGAGGGGCGAGGTAGCCAGGGCGTCCATGGTGCCGTTGACCAGTCCCTCGGTGGAGTTTTCCACGGGGACGATGCCGAAGTCGCACTGGCCATTTTCCACGGCGTACATGACTCCGCCGATGCTATTGCAGGAGCGGTATTCGGGCCGATCGCCGAATTTTCGGGTTGCGGCGATATGAGTGAAGGTGGCGGCGGGTCCGAGATATGCGACCTTGAGGATTTTCTTCGCCTCCTGGATTTTTGCCAGCGAGCGCAGTCGGCTTGCGGCATCGAGGAGGAGCGTCTCGGTTTCGGGGAATCCGATGCAGGCATCGGTGACGGAGATTGTGGGATCGGGCCGTTGTCCGGCGACGATGGGCTGTCGGCCCTCCTGGAGATTGCTTTCCAGCATCATTCCCAGGATGGCGGTATTGCCGGCCAGGCGCTGTTCCAGGACATTCTCCAGGACGATATGCTGCCGGGTGTAGTCGCGGCGGGAATTCCCGTGGCTGCAATCCACGATCACCTGGGGGCGCAGGTGCGCCTCCTGGAGCTTCGTGAGTGCCTCCTGGATGGTTCCGGCGTAGTAGTTCTCGCCCTTGGCGCCGCCGCGGAGGACCAGGTGTCCGTCGGGATTTCCGGCGGTGCGGAGGATTCCGCTGTGGCCATTGCTGAGCATACCGAGGTAGCTATGGGGGGAGGCGGCGGTGCAGATGGCGTCGATGGCGACCTGTATGGATCCATCGGTGCCATTTTTGAAGCCGACGGGGATATCGAGGGCGCTGGCCATCTGCCGGTGCGGCTGGGATTCGGTGGTGCGTGCGCCGATGCCGGCGTAGCAGATGAGGTCGGTGATGTATCCGGCGGTGGCGGGATCCAGGAGTTCGGTGGCGGCGGGCAGCCCCATTTCGGCCAGGTCCATGAGGAGAGTGCGCGCCATGCGGACGCCCTTGGCGATGTTGCATTCGCCATTCAGATCCGGGTCGTACATCATGCCCTTCCAGCCTAGGGTGGTACGGGGCTTTTCGAAGTATGCGCGCATGACGACGAGGATGTCCTGGGAGACCTTCTTCGCCAGGGTATGGAGCTTGGCGGCGTATTCGCGGGCGGCATCCAGGTCATGGATGGAACAGGGTCCCACCAGCATGAGGAGGCGGTTGTCACGCCCCTCCAGGATGTCACGCACCTGGGCGCGCATCTCCTGGATGTTCCGCCGCATGTTCTCCGTCAACGGGAGCTCCGCACGGAGCTCGTCCGGGGACTTTAAGTCGATTTCCTGCAACATTGTCGTTTCTCCTGTGGGTCTATGAAAACAAAAAACGCATCCGAGGGAAGAATCCCGGATGCGTTCGTATGGTGTGGAAAAGGAAAAGGCGGACCGGTTGGCGCTATTGGCTTGCTCCTGGTCCGCCTTGCTCTGAAAAATCCGCTTGTCTAACGGGCACGCATCGACGGGCTCTGGGGGGTAAACTCCCAAAACCGGTAAAATCGATAGCTGGACGTCAGATTTCGCATATGGGCGTACTATAATGGTGGGGGAGGGGATTACAATGCGAGAAAAAGAAGGAAGGAGGAAGGAGGAAGTGAGGTGCAACTTGCCATCCGAATTTCTCGGTAGGAAACGGAAAAGGAGACACAAGTC
>CAZMWS010000267.1:0-2554 GCA_964570085.1 uncultured Lentisphaeraceae bacterium
CCCATCCGGAGACGCGTCCCTCCTGCACCAGCCGCAGGAGCTTCCGCTTGGACATGACAGTATAGGTCAGATTCAGGCGGCTAAATTCGATCTGTCGGGGCTTCCGGGGGATGGGGAGGGGTTCCAGGAACCAGTTGTAGAGCGGACGATGAATCTCGAATTCCAGGGTGCACAGGGAGTGCGTCACGCCCTCCAGGGAGTCCTCCAAGCCGTGTGCCCAGTCATACATGGGGTAGATGCACCACTGGTTGCCCGTGCGCTCGTGCTCCTCGTGGAGAATGCGGTACATCACGGGATCGCGGAAATTGATATTGGGGTGCGCCATGTCGATCTTCGCGCGGAGGGTCTTGGAGCCATTGGGAAACTCGCCGTCCTTCATGCGCTGGAATAGATCCAGATTCTCCTCCACGGGGCGATCCCGCCAGGGGGAGTTCACGCCGGGCTGGAAGGGGGTGCCGCGGGTGGCGCGGATCTCCTCGGCGCTCTGGTCATCCACATACGCCAGGCCCTTCTTGATCATCAAAAGGGCGAACTCGTACATCTTGGGGAAGTAGTCGGAGGCGAATTTCACCTCGCCATCCCACTGATAGCCCAGCCACGTGATGTCCTCCTGGATGGCATCGTAATACTCGCGGTCCTCCTTGCCGGGATTCGTGTCGTCCATGCGCAAATTGCACTTTCCGCCAAACTCCTTCGCCACACCAAAGTCCAGGCAGATTGCCTTTGCGTGTCCGATGTGCAGATAGCCATTGGGCTCCGGCGGGAAACGGGTCCGGATCTCCTCGGGACGATACTTGCCCGAGGCCAAATCCTGTCGGACAATCTCCCGAATGAAGTCGGTGGGGGCCGTCTCCGCGGCGGCGGCAGATGCAGAAAGGTCGTGGTTTTCTTCCATGGTACTGTGACTCGGAAAGAGGGGGATATGAAGTAAGGGAAATCGGGTTCGGAGGGAAAACGGGATAATATAGCCGCAGTCACACCAATTCCCCCTAGAAAACCACACACGCTTCTCCCCCCGAAATCCCCTGGGTACAAGAGCCCTCCAGCAGCAGCACACACGCACAACGCCACACCCGCGCGTACGCGTACTCCCCACCAATAACCCTGTAGGCATCGGAAACCGTGGTATATTCTGCCGTTTTCGCGTTGCAATGAATGGCAGCCGAAAAATTCCCCGGCGGTACGGGTGGCATCTTCGCAACGACATCTAGTACCGGAGCGTTCTTCCCTAGTGAGGGGCCCAAAGGAGGTCGGGCTGCCGCCCCGTGCCCCCGCCTTTCGCGCATTTGCGCCGTAAGTACTTAGCAATTAGTGGCTAGTGGCTAGTTTACAAGGCGCCGCAGGCGCTTTTCCATCGCCTGGGCGGCGGTATGGGGGCAGCTTTTGATGCCAGAATTGGCACACCCCGAATAACTGCACTTCCCTAGCCGAAACCCAACCAAAGGAGGTCGGGGCTTGCGCCCCCCGTGCCCCCGCCTAACCTCTTCCGCCTACGGCGGTACCGTTTTTCCTTTTTTTCACTTACTCTTCCCAATTGGAGACCCCCAAAAATGAAACAGTCCCTCGCCGCCTTTCTCGCGCTCTTCGTCATGCTGACCCTCGCCAGCTGTGGCAAGAACCCCGCCAGCAACGCCGCCACCACCCAGGATGAGCACGGCTATGACGCCGCCGCCGCCCAGCTGGACACCGGCGACTTCACCCTGGTTGTGGGCTTCGACGCCTCCTTCCCCCCCTACGGCTACCAGGATGACAACGGCGAGCTGGTGGGCTTCGACCTGGATCTTGCCAAAGAGGTGGCCAAGCGCCGCGGCTGGAAGGTGGAGCTGCGCCCCATCAACTGGGATTCCAAGGACGCCGAGCTCTCCAGCGGCTCCATCAACTGCATCTGGAATGGCTTCACCATCAATGGGCGCGAGGACCTCTACACCTGGAGCGAGCCATACGTCGACAGCTCCCAGGTGATCCTGGTCCGCAAGGACTCCCCCATCTACACCAAGGCCGATCTGGCCAACAAGGTGGTCGAGGCGCAGGCGGATTCCTCCGGTCTGAAAGCGCTCCAGGATCCCTCCTGCGACGAGCTGCGCAAGAGCCTCCGCCAGGTCATCGAGGTCCCCAACTTCAACCAGGCATACATGGAGCTGCGCGCCGGCACCTGTGACGCCGTGGTCATCGACTACAGCGTGGCCGTCCGCCTCATGAAGGGCAACGACGTGGCCCGCATGCTGGACGAAAACCTGACCACCGAGCAATACGGCATCGGCTTCAAGCTGGGCAACACCGCCCTCCGCGACAAGGTCCAGGAGACCCTCGACCAGATGCACGCCGACGGCACCTTCTCCACTATCTCCAAGAAGTGGTTCGACGGCGAAGACGTCAGCATCCAGAAGTAACCTCCCGCCCTGCACCGAGTAGCTAGCCACTTTCCATAGTAGCTAGCCGTTGGTGGCTTGTAAAAAGATCTCCCAAGGACGGATGGGCTTGCGCCCCCCGGACCCCCTACCTAATTTCTTCCGCCTACCGGCGGTACGGCGCACTTTTGCGCCGTAAGTACTTA
>CAZMWS010000268.1:0-2534 GCA_964570085.1 uncultured Lentisphaeraceae bacterium
TACAAACCTACTACCTACTCCCTTCTCCCTACAATCTGCCATTTTTGGGCGGGGGTTCGGGGGCGGCAGCCCCTCTTGAAAAAAGGAGGAAGGAGGAAGGAGAAAGGAGGAAGTTTGGCCAGGGTTTCGCGTAGAAACGCGAAACCCCGCGCCGGAATTTACCGGCGCGTGCGCCATGCGCGCCCATAATTGGCGCGCAGTACCGCCGGTAGGCGGAAAAACCTAGGGGGGCACGGGGGGCGGCAGCCCTCCGTCCTTTGGAGATCTTCCTGCGAAACTGCGCCTGGAAAGGCACGCGTTTAGGCTAGGCACGCGCCGCTTTGCGGCCCAGAGAACGCACCCGTACCGCCGGTAGGCGGAAGAGCGCCTGCGGCACCTTATAAACCTCCTCCCTACTACCTTCTCCCTTCTCCCTAGCGGGCGTTGCCCGCAACGCCCGCATTGCCGAATATATTTTCCAGGCGAGCCGATCCTGCGGGGGAAATTTTTCCCCGTGGGGGGCGTTTATCCTTTGGCAGCGTTGATCTTTCGCCGTCGCTTTGGTCGTTTTCTTTTCACACGGAGGGCAGTTTCCATGGAAGAGCAGCATCCCGCAGTAGCAGACACCGAGAATCGTCCGACGCCCCTGCGCCTTGCGAAGCAGGAATCGGAATCCGAGGCGACGCCCTCGATCACTCCGGAAGAAGAGAAGCAGCTGACTGCGGAGCTCCGGAAGCAGGAGCTCATTGAGCGTCTGGAGGAGGAGGGGCAGGAGAGCCTCTTCGGACAACTGGCGCGCAGCAAGACCTTCTGGTATGCCATCTTCGGGACCATCTTCTTCGTGATCATGGGCGGCATCCTCTATTGGACCGGAAAGGACCTGGGGCTCTTCTAGGCTATTTTGCACCGCCTTCCCACGGCTATGAATTCCGAATTGCAGCGGGATCTGGAGAGGATCCTGGAGAGATGGACCACGTCCGGCGAAGAGCTGGGAGTGCAGTGCGCCATCTGGCGACACGGGGAACTGCAGGCATCCGCCTGCGCGGGCTATTGCGATGAAGCGCGGACGCGTCCCGTAACCGACGATGCGCTCTTCCCCGTCTTTTCCACAGGAAAGACCCTCTTTAGCACCCTGGCACTGCGCATCGTGGAAAAATATGGCCTCTCCCTGGACACGAAGCTGGGCGACTACTGGCCCGCATTTGCGGCGGAGGGCACCCGGAAATCCCGCATCACCCTCCGGGATGCCATGCGGCACACCACCGGCATGCATGTCATGCCCGCAGTGGAATCCGCGAAGGCGCTAGTGGACTGGTCGGGAATGTGTGCGAGGCTCTCTTCGCGGGAGCCCGTATGGGAGCCCGGCACCCGGACGCAATATCAGGCGCTGAGCTACGCATGGATCCTGGGGGAATTCCTCCATCGCGTCACCGGCGTGGAGCTCGGCGAGCTCATGCGCCGGGAGCTCCTGGAGCCCCTGGGGATCTCCAGCGAGGTCTTCTTCGGCATCCCAGAGGACCAGGATCCGCGCATCGGCGAAATCACCGTCGCGGACGACATGCGGAAATTCCTCCCGCCGAAGAGCCGCGAGAGCTTCCTGGATCCCCTCTACAACGCCCTGCGAATCCCCTGCATTCGCCGCGCCTGCCTGCCCTCCTTCAACTGCATCGCGAATGCCCGCGGACTGGCCCGCTTCGGCAGCGCACTTTTAGAGGGAAAGCTGATTTCCCCGTCGCTCCTGAAGGAGGCCACGACCCTCCAGCGCCCCGCGGGCGAGGCGATTCCCTCGGAGGACCAGGATATCTACTGGATGGTCTTTGGGCTGGGATACATCCTGCTGGCGCCGCCGCCCTGGCGGGGCCGTCTCTTCGGCCACCACGGATGGGGCGGCAGCGAATTGACATTGGACCAGCAGACCGGCGCGGTCTTCGCCATCGTGAAGAACCGCCTCTCTTCCCGCGTGGCGCAGCCCATGAAGACCGAGATCCACGCCCTGGCTGACACACTCTGGGACCAGGAGCGCCGATAGCGCCGGAAAAGGCGGAAAATTCGCCCTCTTTTCCCTGCGCAACTTGAATAACAGATTACCTTTATTGCAATTCGCGACCCGAGGGAGAAAAACGCCCGGGCGCACCCTGAAAAACCTACCCCATTCCTAAGACCTCCATGGCTCTGAAAACCTGCACCGTCGGCATCCACAAGAAGTGCGTGGAACTGCATTCCGGAGACTTCCGTCTCGCCATCACCACCCAGGTGGGACCCCGCGTCATCGGCGCGTTCATCGGCAAAAAAAGCACCTTCAACCACTTCGCAGTGCTCCCACCCGAACCCATGGAGTGCTCCGCAAATGGCTTCACCCTCTACGGCGGACACCGCCTCTGGCACTCCCCCGAAGCGTGCCCCCGCACCTACGAGCCCGATAACGACCCCGTGCAGGTGACCGCCACCGAATACGGCGTGCTCTTCTCCACCGAGCCCTGCAAGGCCACCGGCATCCAGAAGGAGATGCTCATCGAGCCCCTGGGCGACGCCGGACTCTTCTGCGTGACCCACAC
>CAZMWS010000269.1:0-2502 GCA_964570085.1 uncultured Lentisphaeraceae bacterium
TAGAAGCAGAACGTGCCTAGGGAAGGCATGTTGTAGAAGAAAGATCTCCAAAGGAGGTCGGGGCTCTGCCCCCCGTACCCCCCAGAATACCTTTGGGTAGCGATGGCCCTGGGAGTTATAGGGTAGCAGAAAGGCCCTGTATCGGTACAGCCGGGGGGCTAGGCGAGGGCCGGTACCGTACCGCCGCAGTTTCCTTGCGGCGGAATGAAAAGAGGCGGGGGTACGGGGGCGGCAGCCCTCCGTCCTTTGGAGATCTTCGGCGAAAACCGCGCTAGGTAGAGGCGCTCCGGTGCTAGGAACGCGCCGCTGGAGCGGCCCAAAAGCCGGTACCGTACCGCCGCAGTTACCTTGCGGCGGAATGAAAATAGGCGGTGGGAACGGGCGGTGGGGCTTTTAGGGATGCGAAATAGAAAAGCGGCGAAGAGGTGGTCTCTTCGCCGCTTTTTGCGTGTCGCCTATGTATGGGCGCTAGTCGTGTTTCAGCACGGACTTATCGTAGTCTGCGGGGGCCTCATAGCCCAGGAGGTTCATGATGGTGGCTGCGATGGAGGAGATTCCGAGTCCCTCGTTGAGCTCCTTCTTGTATTCGCCGTTATACTGCGGATCGTAGATGATGCAGGGGACGGGGTTGAGGGAGTGGCTGGTCTTCACCTTCGGCTTGCCATTCTCGCCGATCTTGGGGGAGCCATCCTTGGCGTGTTCCAGCATATCGTCGGCGTTACCGTGGTCGGCGGTGATGATCATGACGCCGCCCACCTGGTCGATGGCCTCCTTGAGTCGTCCCAGGCAGAGATCGACGGCCTCGACGCCGATGCGGACGGCCTGGAAGGAACCGGTGTGTCCCACCATATCGCCATTGGGGAAGTTGCAACGGAGGTGTTGGTATTTTCCGGAGCGGATGGCATCCAGGAGTGCGTCGGTGATTTCGGCACCCTTCATCCAGGGACGCTGTTCGAAGGGGACGATATCGGAGGGGACCTCCACGTACTTCTCCAGCTTCTCGTCGATGTAACCGGACTTATTGCCGTTGTAGAAGTAGGTCACGTGGCCGTACTTCTGGGTTTCGGAGCAAGCGAAGGTAGTGATTCCGGTGGCGGCCAGGTATTCGCCGCTGGTGCGGTCGATGGCGGGGGGGCTGACGAGGTATCGTGAGGGGATATGGAGATCGCCGTCGTACTGCATCATGCCGGCGTAGCAGACCTTCGGGACCCGGATGCGGTCGAAGCGGCTGAAATCGCTGCCGCCCTCGAAGGCCTGGGAGATCTCGATGGCGCGGTCGCCGCGGAAGTTGAAGTAGACCACGGAGTCGCCATCCTGGATGGTCCCCACGGGCTTGCCGGACTCGTCGGCGATGACGAATGCGCCGAGATCCTGGTCGATGGCGTGGGTCTCGTTGCGGAGGGTCTCGATGGCCTCCTGGGCGCTGGCGAAGGTGCGTCCTTCGCCGAGGACATGGGTCTTCCAGCCGCGCTCGACCATGGCCCAGTTGGCGTTATAGCGGTCCATGGTAATGAACATACGTCCGCCGCCGGAGGCGATGCGGGCATCGCAGCCCTTCGCCTGGAGCTCCTTGAGGAATGCCTCGAAGGGGATCACGTAGTCCAGGGCGCTGGTCTCGCCTACATCGCGGCCATCCAGCAGGATATGGACGCGGATGCGCCGGATGCCCTGTTCGGCGGCGTGCTCCATCATCGCCTTCAGGTGGTTGATGTGGGAGTGGACATTGCCGTCGCTGAAGAGTCCCAGGAAGTGGAGGGTGGAGTTGTTCTTGAGGACATTCTCGGCGATCTCGGTCCAGCCCTTGTCAGAGAACATCTTCTTGGACTCGATGGAGTTGGAGACCAGCTTCGCGCCCTGGTCGAAGACGCGTCCGGCGCCCATGGCGTTGTGTCCCACCTCGGAGTTGCCCATGTCGGCATCGCTGGGCAGACCCACGGCCACGCCGTGCGCCTTCAGCTTGGTGTTGGGGCAGTTCGCCAGGAACCAATCCAGATTGGGGGTGTAGGCGGCCTTCACGGCATCGCCATCGGCGTATTTGCCGTATCCCACGCCGTCCATGATGACTAGGAGCACGGGACCCTTTCGACCGGGGAACCAGGTCGCTTTCTTCAGTGCGTCAACCATTGCGAGAATTTCCTAATGATGGGGTTGAATGAGAGAAAATGGGAAAAGAGTTGGCTAGTATCCCAGCGCCTTCTGGAGCTCGACCTGGAATTCCTGGATGTCCTGCTGATCGGGATTGGAGGATCCCTCGTCGGGATTGAAGCCCAGTCGGCCGTAGGCATCCACATACCACTCGCCCGAGGCGCCGGAGCCGAATTTCACAGTTCCGGAGAGGCTGGCGCCGGGACGGACCACCTTGCTGATCTCCACCGTGGTGGCACCCCGCAGGGCATCCGAGGCGGGGGCATTCGTGGCAGAAGCGCCGGGCGTTGCCTCCTGTGCGGCGGTCGTAGCGTCTTCTTCCTCGGGGTATGGCGGGTATTCCTCTTCGCGGGGGAG